>CAYJBD010000163.1:0-1505 GCA_964368465.1 uncultured Muribaculaceae bacterium | reverse complement strand
CCGTTAAAGTAAGTTCTAATTCTCTAGAACAAATAATCGCATCTTCAAAAAACATCTCATAAAAATCACCAAGACGAAAAAAGATAAAACTATCTACATACTTATCTTTAATATTTAAATATTGTCCCATCATTGGACTAACTTTATTTCTATCTACTTCACTTCTTTTCATATAAATATAATATCACTTTCTCATAAAAAAAAATAGTAAAAACACTATTTTTAATTAATTATAATAATTCCCTCTAGGTTTTATATAAGTAGGAATATTTTTCTCCATTACTTTTACTGGTTCTTCATAAATAACAGGCTCTAAAGTATTAAGAGAAATGCTAGGTAAATCAAAAATATTAAATCCTACTGGCGTTATATATTGTTTAGTAGTAATATTCTCACCAATAGTTACATTACCTGACTGAGTTTCATGATCATCTTCTACAAATGATTCACCATCTACTATTTGACTAATAGAAAGAATATTTTCATCTTTATCATGTGCAAAAATAAACTTAGCTGTTTCATTATAATCTTGATAAGCAGTAGTTTCTTCTTCTTTTAACACTTCATTTTCTCTATAAGTAGTAACTTCTATAATAACTTTATCATCACTATAACTTATCATTACATCTTGCTCATCACGTGAACTAACTCTTCTATCTCCATTAACAATATCACTATTATTGTCTTTCTTTTTTAAATAAATTTGTTTTTTATCTTTAACCCATACAAGATTCTCAAAATCACTAAGTTTCAATTTAACTAGTGAAATCATACTAAAAGCTCTATTTCTTTCATATTCTATTTTGTTAACTTTTTTTTCCATCTTCTCTCTCCTAATGATAAATATATTGACGATTATCTTCTAATACAACTGGTTGAATCGGATCAGTAAAGTACATTTTCCCTATTTTCATAAGATCAAAATTACTATCTACTGGATACTCTTCTAAACCCATATAAAAAGATTCACTAGCTTCAGCATCATCATCTGTTGAAAATAACATTCCATCACCCTCTAAAAAACTAGCAATTGCTACTCTATCACTGTTTTCCTCATGAGTTGCTATCCACTTATTACAATAACTACAAGTTTTCTTACCATCTTCGACAGATCCGCTAACTTTTATTTCTACTCTTCTAGCTCCATAATTGATATCTATTGTCTTAAAAAGCAATAATTTCTTATCCCCAACAATACTATTTTCTAAAAAAGTAAAATTTGCTTCTTTAGATTCAAAATTAAAATCAATCTCATAATCACTAGGAAGAGCAATATCAAGCATATCTAAAAAACCAAATACATCTTTCACTTCTTCGCTTTGTTCTTTTGTTAATTCTATTTCCATAATACACCCCGTACCAAATATTCTAGTCCTATTATTATATAATGTCAATAAAAACAAACTAAAACATATATTTAAAAATAAGGTGATTATATGAAAGAAAAATTTATAGTATCAACTCTAATTTTAATTATAGGTGGTTTTCTAACAAAAGCTTTAGGC
>CAYJBD010000162.1:0-1543 GCA_964368465.1 uncultured Muribaculaceae bacterium | reverse complement strand
ATAAACAAACAGAATTCAATACAGGGGAAACTTTCAGAGTTATGATCGATGTTGATTCTGTAAATAATTATGATGTTAATAACTTATCGGTTAAAGTAACTGCTGGAGCTACTGTAAATAAAGTGTATGAGTATACACACTCTAACTCTAATATTCAAAGAGTAGTAGGACCTATACTTTACCCAGAAAAATCAGAAGTATCTACAACACGTAATTTCACATATGAAAAAGAAAAAGGTGCGTTAATTGTAATCAAAAAAGATGAATCAACTGATGCTGGATTAGCAGGAGCTACATTAGTATTAAAAGATTCAGCAGGAAACGTATTATATGAATGGGTAACAACTACAGGAGCAACTGAAATAACAGGAATTACACATGGTACATATACAATTGAAGAAATAAAAGCACCAGAAGGTTATATCTTAAGTGATGAAGTTAAAAAAGTAGTATTTGATGATAATAATTTATATCAAGTAATTGAATTTTTAAACACAAAAGAAGAAGAACCTGAAGAAGACGGAAGTATTACTGTTATCAAAAGAGATAAAGAAACAAATGAAATTTTACCAGGAGCAACAATGGTATTAAGAGATGCCACTGGAAAAGAGTTAGCTAGATGGGTAACAACTACAGAAGCAAAAAAATACACAGGTGTTCCTTATGGTACATATACAATTGAAGAATTACAAGCACCAGAAGGTTATGAGTTAAGTGATGAAAAAATCACTATCACAATTAATGAAATAGAACCAGATCAATTAATAGAGTTCTATAATTTAAAAATAACAGAACCTACAGTAGAAATCGTTAAAAAAGATGAAGTGACAGGTGATTTCTTATCAGGAGCAACAATGGTATTAAAAGATGCTGAAGGAAATGTAATTGAAACATGGATTACAACAGGAGCTCCAAAGATATTTACAGACTTAGAACCAGGAACATATACAATAGAAGAAACACAAGCACCAGCTGGATATGAATTAAGTAAGGAGATTATTACAATCGAAGTAACTAATGACATTAAACACCAAGTAATTGATTATTTTAATAAAAAGACTCCAGTAGTAACAGTACCAGATACTGCAAGTGCAGGAACAATTTTATTTACGATTTTAGGTCTTGCAATCATAGCTGGTGGAATAGGATTTACTGTTTATAATGCCAAAAAAACAGCGTAGACTTTTATGGATACAAACAGTCATTGTTAGTATTGGAATATTATTTTTAACATTTAACATAGTTGGAGCCAAAAGGACTCTGGCTTTTGATTATATGAATAGAAAATACTTTGCTGAAGGAACAGCTGAAGCACAAGATAAAGAAATAGACATCACAACAGATGTTGTTGATGAATCAATTCCCAGTGAAGAATTAATTCCAAACGACAGTGATAGTTATTATATTGGATATTTACAAATACCTAAAATCGGATTACAAAGGGGATTCGTTGATATTAACTCACCTGATAACACAGTTGAAAAAAATATCCAAATAATAGGATCATCATATATGCCAAATGTAGATAAAGGTAATTTCATCT
>CAYJBD010000161.1:0-1563 GCA_964368465.1 uncultured Muribaculaceae bacterium | reverse complement strand
TATTGAAAAATTATTAAGCGGAAAATTACGTAATCTAGAAAAGTTAAAAATATTAGAAGAAGAAAGAGAAAAAGAAAACTCTAAACAACTATACGAACTAATATGGGAAGAATTAATAAAAAAAATGAATTTATCTGAACAATCATTTAAATGCCTATTAACAATCACTAAAACTCCAGGTAAAAAAATAGATATGTTCACTATAAATAATAGTCGAGGCGGAGTCTTAACTTTTGATCAAACAACCTTAGAAGAGTTATTCGAAGATGATGGAATAGAAATCTCTAAAGAAATTAACAACCATGAAACTAACTATACTTTTACAACATCTTTAAAACATTTAAAATTACTAAAGGAAGGCAGTGAAAACAAAAATGGAAAAACTCAATATCAAAAAACAAAAACCAATACACATTACTCAGAAAATTATTGGGGTATCAGGTAAATCAGGTTCCGGAAAAACATCCCTAAGCAATTATATAATCACTAACTTTCCTACCGCGCTTCATTTTGAAATAGATAAATTAGGACACGCATCCCTAAAAGATAAAGACTGTCAAAAACTATTATTACACTATTTTGGAACAGCCATTTTCACAAAAGACGAAGTAAATAGAAAATCTTTAGGCACAATAGTTTATAATAATTCTGATAAAATGCAAGACTTAATAACTTGTACTTGGCCATATATGAATAAAAAAATAAAAGAGTTTTTGGACACAAATAAAAACAATATAATCATCTTAGATTGGTTATTATTACCAAAGACTGACTATTTTAAGCAATGTAATTTAAGTATTTATTTGGACATTGATCAAACGACTAGATGCGAAAGAATAATTAAAAGAGATAATATAACACAAGAAAAATTTTATGAAAGAGATAATAATAGCCCTATCTATGATAAAAATCTCTTCGACATAGTTTTAACAAATAATAATTATGAAGCAGTAAAAGAAAGGATAAAAAAATTATGAGTAAAACACTATACCCCGGAAGTTTCGATCCAATTACATTAGGTCACATGAACGTCATCAACCAAGCTATCAACATTTTTGATGAAGTATATATTGCAATCATGAATAACCCTAATAAAAAAAGTAACATGTTCACAATTGAAGAAAGACTAGAAATGATAAAAGAATTATATAAAGGTTATAACAATATTAAAGTTGTATGTGATGAAGGATTAACAGTAGATCTTGCTGAAAAATTAGAATGTACCTCGATATTAAGAGGAATAAGAAACTTTACTGATTATGATTATGAAAACCAATTAGCAATCATAAATTCTGATTTATCAAACAATGAAATAAGAACAGTATGCGTCTTTGCCGATCCACAATATCAAGTAGTTTCTTCATCAATGATAAAACAAGTAGCCGAATTAAATAAAGATATAACAAAATACGTTGATCCATTAATAAAAGATAAAATATTAACTAAAACACGAGGTGCAAAATGAGTTTAAAAGTAATACCATTGGGAACAGTATCCCCATATTGCACAGAATCAAACAATTGCCCTGGCTACTTGATCATCTATAATAATCATAAAATATTA
>CAYJBD010000160.1:0-1595 GCA_964368465.1 uncultured Muribaculaceae bacterium | reverse complement strand
TCCTTCACCCATAATTAGTATAAAAAAAAGAAACGAAGTATTTTGTCGTTTCTTAGTATTATTTTCTTTTTTTCCAAAATGTTTTAATAACATAACTTAGGAAGATAATATATATAACTAATAGGCACCATAATAGTATTATATTGATTGGATTAGCTGTATAGTTATTAATCATTGCAGGTATAGACTCAGGTACATATTTACTTATTAGGTTACTAATATCGTCTAGACCTATGTTATTTTTGATGAAAGTTAATATCCTTAATAGAATGTCAAATATAGCCACAACGTAGATAAAACTTGATAGTTTTCTAAAACAGATTATTACTAGTAGTATTATAGTTATAAATATAATTAAATCAAAGTACATATATTATTCTCCTTATTATGTTTTAATTATATCTTTTGTTTACTTTTTTGTAAATAAAAAATCCTAATTACTTAGGATTTAAATTTATTATTTGTTATCTAATATTTCTAATATAGGAGGCACTATTTGTTTTTTACGAGAAACTATTCCTTTGAAATAGTGTCCTTGTTCTATATCTTCTTTCATAAAAGCAATTTCTAGTGTTTTCTTGCCTTTTTCACTATATAAAACGTATGATCCTTCATTTATAATATCTGTTACAAATAAGAAAGCCATTGATAGATTGTTTTGGTTACATGTTTCGTTTAGTTCTTTAATGTATGCTTCTTTATGCTCACTTATTTCTTCAAAGTCTAAAGTCATTACTTGACCAATACCAATTTTTTCTTCTTCTACTGTAAAGTTTTTAAAATCACTGAAGACAACTTCTTCTGCACTTTTACCTTTAATTGAAGTACCGGCTTTTAACATTTTCATTCCATATTCTTCAATATCAACTTCAGCAATTTTTGCTAATGCTTTTGCTGTTTCTTTATCTAAATCAGTTGTTGTTGGTGATTTAAATAATAAAGTATCTGACAGAATACCTGATAGCATTAAACCAGCTATATCTTTAGGTATTTCCGTATTGTTTTCATTGAATAATTTATAAACAATTGTATTAGTACTTCCTACAGCCATACATCTAAAGTTAACTGGAGCACTAGTTGTAATACTACCTATGTTGTGATGGTCTACTACTTCTAATATTTCTGCTTCTTCTAGTCCTTCGATACTTTGAGATTTCTCGTTGTGGTCAACTAGAATAACTTTTTTACGGTTCTTTTCGTTGATTGCTGATAATCTAATTAATCCTAAACAATTTTCTTTGTTATCAACAATTGGATAGTTAGTGTGTTTAAGTTTATTAGTTATTTCTAAGAAGTCATCTAAGTAATCTGTTTCTTCAAAACTAATTGGTCTTGATGTTTCTAGAATAGTAGAAATATAATTACATAATGATATTACTTTAGCAGTGTGTAGTGTATCATAACTTGTTCTGATGATGTTAACTTTATTTTGTCTTGCTATTTCTAAGTGTTTTTCTTTTATTTCCCCGTTACCAACGACAATTATAAGTTTGATACCTGATTCTACAGCATATTCAATAATGCTATGTCTATCCCCTACTATTAAGATATCTTCACTATTTAATATGATTTTTTCAATAAATGTTGTACTTCTA
>CAYJBD010000159.1:0-1605 GCA_964368465.1 uncultured Muribaculaceae bacterium | reverse complement strand
TAAAAAATCTCTAAATAGAGGTTTTTTCTTGATATAAACCATTATATATACTATAATTAGTAATAGGTGATGAAGAATGGCAAGTAAAAAAGCAAAGAAAAAAGGAAGAAAAAGTAGAAACAACTAAACTAGAGTATAAAACAGTAATAAAAACTAGTATTATTATCGTTAGTATATTATTAGTATTTTATGTAATAACAGGTTTAATAACAGGAGAGATTAACTTTGAAGGTGAACCTGAACCAACTATTCAATATAGTGAAATATTAGCAGGTGAGACATTAAGTAGAGCAGAAGAAAATTACTTAGTAGTTTATTATGATAGTACAAGTGACAATGCTACAACTATACAAACACTACTATATAATTATCAAATAGTACCAGATGCTCTAAAGTACTATACTGTAGATATGGGCAAAGCCTTAAATCAAGTATATAAAGCAGATGCTTCAGTTTTATCAGTAGCAACTTCAGCAGAGTTAAAGATTAATGGAACTGTAATGGTAGAAGTAAAAGATGGAGTAATAGTAAATACTTGGGATACTGAAGAAAAAGTATTAGATTATTTAGGATAGACTAACTTAACACTAAGTTAGTTTTTTTTGTTCTAATTTTTTAGCAAATATGATATTATAATAATATAGGAAAAATTGGAGTGATGTAAATGCCTAGAAAGAAAAAAGAAGCAAAAGAAATCATAATAGAAGATGATCAAGAAATAAAAGAAATAATTGTAGAAAAAGGCAATGGCTTTAGTTTTTTAGAAGTAATAATTGTAATGGTAATAACAGCAATCAGTGGTATTTTAATTGGTACACTTATTAGTAACAGTGGTGTTTTAGCATCAGATGATAGAAAAGATTTAAATGAGTTTATTTTAACTTATAATGAACTTATCAATAGTTATTATGAAGATGTTGATACAGAAGTATTAATTGATGCTGCTATCGAAGGGATGATACAAGAATTAGGAGACCCAAATTCAGTATATATCACAGAAGCTAATACAGAAAACTTTGATCAACAAGTAGAAGGTGAATATACAGGTATTGGAGTTGAAATAACGATCCAAGAAGAGAAAATAACTGTATGGAGTGTCTTTGAAGATTCACCAGCTGCAATGGCAGGAATTGAACCTAACGATGTTTTAATCGCAGTAGATGGAACTAGTATAATTGGGTTAACTACTGATGAAGTAGCAACTCATATAAAAGGTGAACAAGGAACAGAAGTAACTATTAAATATATTGATGCCGAAACACAAGAAGAAGTTGAAACAACAGTAAAAAGAGCCATTGTTGATATCCCATCAGTTTATTCAGAAATAACAGAAATAAACGATAAAAAAATAGGTGAAATCAGCATTGACACTTTCTCTGCAAATACTTACGAGCAATTTAAAAATCATTTAGAAAATCTTGAAGATGAAGGTATAGATTCACTAATCATTGATGTAAGAAGTAATCCAGGCGGTAATCTTGATGTTGTTTTAGATATGGCATCTCTATTCCTCTCAAAAGATCAAATAGTTTACCAACTAGAAACAAAAGATGAAGTAGAAAAAGTATATTCTAAAACAAAAGATACAAGAGATTATGATATAGT
>CAYJBD010000158.1:0-1649 GCA_964368465.1 uncultured Muribaculaceae bacterium | reverse complement strand
AACGGCTTACGCTCTCCAAGGTTGAATTCATATCAATTACTAGTATCTTCTCTCACCAAACAAAGATTTCTCTACCCAAGTAATTTCTTAATATTACTATTTCCTTATCATTGATTTATTAAACAGTCATTAATTCATCTGTTTTTTCTTCTAATTTTTTATCTACTAATTTATTATACTCATTAACTACATCTTGTAATTCTTTTTCTAATCTAGACTTCTCATCTTCTGATGCTTCTAATCTATCAATATCCTTCTTAGAATCTGCTCTTACATTTCTAATAGCAACTTTACCTTCTTCTGCTAAAGACTTAACTTGTTTAATTAGCTCTCTTCTTCTATCTTCAGTTAATACAGGTATAGTAATAATAATAGACTCACCATTATTACTAGGTGTATATCCTAAATTACTAGCAAGAATAGCTTTTTCTATATCTCCTAAAGTAGTTTTATCAAAAGGTTTAATAAAAAGTTGTCTAGCTTCTGGAACTGAAATAGTAGCCATTTGCTTAAGCGGAGTATCAACTCCATAATAAGAAACATATACCCCATCTAAACTAGAAGGATTAGCTCTACCAGCTCTAACAGTGTTAAAACGATGTTCTAAGTTTTCTAAACACTTAATCATTTTACTCTTTGTATCTTTAATAATATTTTCGTTCATTATATCTCCTTTGTTATATATTATATTTTACTAAAAAATAATGTTAATTTCAAGTAATAGTTTGTTATTATTAATATAATTTATAAATATTAGTACAAAAGTTATTTTGATAGACTTTATTTTACATAATGCTTTAAAAACATAACTTTATCATCAGCTTTATCATGTCTTAAATTAACAAAATTCATTGCATCATCACAAAGTAATTGTTCCCCATAAAAACCAATATTTTTTCTAACACACTATTACTTCTTTTCTTTTAAATACTGTCTCATATAAACTTCTTCTTCATTACTATTATCACTTATTAAAGAAATTAAATCCTCTGCCATAACTCTATTGACTTTTCTATAATTACTAAAATCACCATAATCGACACTTCTTTCATAGATTTGTTTCTTATTATTTAAAAGTTCAATATCAACTAACCCATGTTTACTTTTCATGAGCAGTTTACCATAAAAACCTATTAGTGTTTTCATCTCACTTGCTTTATAAGTAATATCAGCATTACGAAATTCAACTGTCTTTTTAAACTCTCTTTCAAGGATTTGATAATCTGTCAATTTATTCTTATCATACATAACATTAGATAAGTTAAAGCCAAAAGTTCTTCTCATAAATGATTCACTATTAGACTTATCAGGTATATTTTCTTTATAAAAATCTGAATATATCTCTCTACCTTCAAATAAGTTCTTACCAGAATCTTTATACCATTCAGCAAACTGTTGATAATTAGGAACCAAATTCAATGGTTTAGCATGTTCTAAAATATCATCCCTACCCATTATTTTTTTATTAAAACCCATTCTATATATAATCGGTTCATAAACTAATATTAAAGTCAACAAATCTGTCCACTTATCATTACCACTTTCAAAATAATCAGCATTAAAATGTACATGAAAGCCACATCTATGACTAATTTCCAAATCTTCTTTATCTAATCTATTAGTTAAACTACGAATATCTCTCCATACAT
>CAYJBD010000157.1:0-1689 GCA_964368465.1 uncultured Muribaculaceae bacterium | reverse complement strand
CTCTCCATCACCACATCCATAATGTTTTTCTATATATTTAACTTTAGAATTAACTCCTAAATGAAATCTATGAATACCAGAATGTTCAGTTTGATGTCCATGCTCATTATGAATAGCACACCCTGCTTTAATAGTAATATCAGCATTTTCTCCAATATAAAAATCATTATATACTAAGTCATTTAATCCACTCTCAGTAATAATAACAGGGATATTAACTACTTCGCCAACCACTCCTTCTTTAACAATAATATCTATACCTTCTGAATCAGTCTTTGCAACTATTCTAATATCTTCACTATCATTTTTTTCAAATAACTTCCCATTTCTTCTAATATTAAAAGTACCATCAAATAAATCATCAATATTAGAAACCTCGTTTAATAACTCTTTATCTATTTCACTAAGCTCTTTCTTACTCATTACAAATCACCACTCTTCACTAAATTATCATATGTATTAATACTATCTACCTTACCATTTTTAAGTAAAATAATTTCATCAGCTATTTTAATGATCTTATCTTGATGCGAAATAATAATAGTAGTTCCCTCTACTTCACTTCTTATCTTCTTAAATAAATCAATTAATTCATTAAAACTCCAAAGATCAATACCAGCTTCTGGTTCATCAAATAAAGTTAATTTACCATCTCTTAATACAATAGTAGCAATTTCAATTCTCTTAAGTTCCCCTCCTGATAAAGTATTATCAAGTTCTCTATAAAGATACTCCTCTGGATCAAGACCAACATCTTCTAACTTTTTGAAAGCTACATCTTTATATAAATAACCACCATTTGCAATATTTAAAATATCATAAACAGTAAGTCCTTTAAATTTAACAGGATGTTGAAAAGCAAAAGCTATACCTAAATTAGCTCTTTCTGTCATATCTAATTCAGTAATATCATGACCATTATATAAAATACTACCAGAAGTTTCTTTAATAACACCTGCTATTATTTTAGCTAAAGTTGATTTACCACTACCATTTGGTCCCGTAATAACAATAAATTTACCAAGTTCTATTTTAAGATTAATTTTATCTAATATTTTCTTTCCATCTCTTACATAACATATATCTTTAAGTTCTAATAACATTATTTATCTTCCTTAAGAATACTTATCCATTCAGGATTAGCATCCACTCTTTCTTTAATTACTTTAGTTTCACAACCATCACAACTAGGACTACATCCACACTTATCATTATCTAAATGAAGTGATTTAATAATATAATCTCTCAGTTTAATCTTAGTTTCTTCCGAAACATATTCACTAATAACATCAACATCTTTACTAGCTTGTTCTGGACTTATATTTAATATTCCCATAAAGAATAAATTTAACAAATCTTCTTTCACAAGCAACTCTTCCGCTATCAATCTAGCTTCAGGCATAAGTTCAATTTTCCCATAACTCTCATATTTAATTAACCCGTTATTATTTAATCTAACTAATGCTTTGGACACACTAGATTTAGTAAAATTTAATTTATCAGCAATATCAGTAACTCTAATATCACCATATTGTACATCCAACATATACATTGTTTTTAAATATAAATTTTGTGTTGATTTCATAATTACCACCTTTGTTGGTTATAGTCAACATTTTAAAGTAAAATCCACCACAAGTCAATAAAAAAACAGTTATTTCTTCACAATAACCATTTTTTTATATTCTG
>CAYJBD010000156.1:0-1727 GCA_964368465.1 uncultured Muribaculaceae bacterium | reverse complement strand
TAATACAACAAGTAGAATTACAAGAACTTGATCGAAATACAGAATTAAGACAAGCAATTGAAGATGCGACTATTGAAGGACGTGCTAAAGGTCTAGAACAAGGTCTAGAACAAGGGCTAGAACAAGGATTAGAACAAGGTAAGAAAGAAAATAATCTTACTATTGCTAAGAATATGTTAAATAAAGATATGGATATTAAAGTTATAATGGAAATAACGGGTTTAACGGAACAAGAAATAAATAATATAAAGTAAAAAAGATGATTACTCATCTTTTTTTAGTCTATGTACTGAACATAATACTCATCATATGTTAGATTACTATTTTTTACTGCCGTAGCAAGCTCAACACCAACATATCTATAGTGCCAAGATTCGTACTGATAACCTGTAATATGTTCATATCCTAAAGGATATCTAAGAATAAAGCCATATTTATAAGCATTTTCACTCATCCAGTTAAACTCATTAGTATTGCCAAAAGATGTAAAAGCACTACTGATATTATCAACATCCACTGCTAAACCAGTTTGATGCTCAGAATGACCAGCTCTAGCAGAATAAGTATCAGCATTGATAACGCCATCTCTAGCAACATAATTGTTATATAAATTATTTTGATAAGAATAGCTTCTATAAGTAGATACAGCTCTAATAACATAACCACTACTCTTAGCATCTTGACATAATTGCTCAAAAGCATCATTTGCAACATCTACTAAATATATACCACCAACAGAACAATTATTACTGATAAGTTCTAGATTAGCAGGAACAAAGTCACTTGGTAAATGATTATATTTATTTACCAAAACATCCACATCATTAAGTTTAACTACTTCATTTATATTAGTATAAAATTCATTATCTAAACCAATATTAACTTTAGTAACAACATCCTCGTGATTTAAATCTGGATTTAGTTCTTGATATTTATTATATCTCTCTTCAAATTCATCTTTATAATAAGATAACTTTTCATCCTCAATAATAACTTCATCATTATCTATATCTTTATCAACATTATCATTAACATTGTTTTTCTCATTGATTGTCATAAAATAAATACCAACTCCAACACCTAAAATAATAATAAGAAATATAATAACTTTGAATTTCTTCATAAACACTCCTTCTAAATTATATGAAACATAAGAAAAATTATACTCATAGTATACCATAAACTAGACAATATGTTTACAATTTGTTACAATGAAAGTACAACAAATTGATAGGAGTAGTATATGAAAAAATTAATCAGCAACTATAAAACGAATAAAAAGTATTTAGCAAAGTATTATAAAAAACTAGTCTCCTTAACAAAAAAGAAAAATTATGTGGGAGCTAACAACGAATGGTTGATTGATAATTTTCACATATTATTATTAAATGATGCAGAAGTTAAAAAGACACTTAAGATAAGCGATAATGTGTATCAACTTAATAATTATGATCAAAATTTAGTTAAAACTATTGAAGAAATATTAGAAGATAGTAATTATAAGATAAGTCTTAATAGTTTTATAAATAAATTAAAAGCAAAAGATAACGAGTATACATATGAAGAATTAAATATGTTAACAACTGTTATCTTATTTCTACTTGTCGATAAAGCAAATAAGGTATATCACGAAGAATCAAAAAAAATTACTGATATTTTAGAAACTAAAAAAATAAGAAAAAAACTTTTGAATACAACAGGAAACTCTTTCAAAGATTATAAAAAAT
>CAYJBD010000155.1:0-1751 GCA_964368465.1 uncultured Muribaculaceae bacterium | reverse complement strand
TTTGTCCTCTTTCTTTGATACGAACAGCGCCTTTTAAATCTCTTAAATAATTTAGTTTAGCACGACGTACTTTACCTTTACGTACAACATTAATGTGTGCAAGTTTAGGCGAATGCATAGGGAAAGTTCTTTCTACTCCTACTCCGCTTGAATCTTTACGAACAGTAAAAGTTTCTCCAACTCCTCCATTTTTTCTTGAAATTACAATTCCTTCGAACGATTGAACACGTTCTTTGTTTCCTTCTTTAATAGTAACACCTACATTAACTGTATCTCCTACTCTAAATTCTGGAACGTTTGGATTTAATTGTTTTTTTGTAATTGCTTCAATCTTCTTGTTCACGATATCTCTTCCTTTCTGTGTTTAATTTGATCATATCATTTGACAGCGGATCACTTGACGTAATACATTATATCATACAATATTAATAATTAGCAAGTATTATTTACTATTAGCACTTACTAGTTTTGTCTTTAAGTTTGTTGGTATTATTTCTTTGTTTAAACAGTTAATATCAAGCAAATCAAAACTTTCGCTTATTCGATAATGTTGTTCTGTTTCTTCTCTATTAATATCAAAATTGTTATCTATGTCTTTTATAGTATCTTTACTAACCTTGAAGTTTAATGTTTGTTTTAAATCTTCTACTTGTCCTTCGATAGTTACTTTATTATCATATGCATTGTTATCTTTAATTCCAAAAGAGTGATAGCAGACTTGGATGTTGTGATTACTGTCACTTAAATCCATTGTAATACTACTGCGATTCATTATACTAGGACTACTAGCACTTTGTTTTTCAATTGAATAAGAAATATTCGACCCAAATATTTCTGTTTCTAAATCACTAGTAAATAACTCTTCTAAATTATCTACCTTTTCATTAGCAAGTACTAAATATGTTTCAACTAGGCTTTTAAAATTTTCTTTTTCCATAATATCCTCCATTTATCTAGAACGATGGTTCTCTTCTGTTTTTTCTTCGTAAAAATTCGGTTCTTGTCTTTGATAGTACAACTGCATTTTAGCTTGTTGTTCTAAAATATCAAGTTTGTTTTTTAACAGTAAGAATTCTTCTTCTTTTAAATGCTTTTGATATTTATGATATAATTCTTGCCTGTGATAATCTATTTGGTTTAGCGCCTCTTTAAAATTAGTTCCAGTATCATCATCAGTAGACAATAGCATCTGAATTAGTTTTAAGAGTTTTCTAAATCTACTATCGACTTTTTTCTTAATAATAGTTTCAACTAGTGTTGGTTCAATTAAAATCATTTTATTGACTTTAATCGCATCTTGAAATGTTGTTTTAGGAGTAATGTCATATCCTTGTAACTTATCATATTCAAAATATTCTATTTCTTCAGAATTTTTTCTTTTAATTATTAAATAGTTTAATTTATTTGGCATAATTACTCCTTATTTAATAAGTCAGGTCGACGTTCTTTAGTTCTTTTAAGTTGTTCTTGGTAACGATAATCTGCTATTTTCTTATGATCACCACTTAATAGTACTTCTGGAACTTCCATTCCTTCATATATTCTTGGTTTAGTATAATGAGGATAATCTAGAAGATTGTTGTTAAAAGAATCGTTTAAATGAGACTCTTCTTTGATTGAACCTTCTAATAATCTTCCAATTGAATCTACTAATATCATAGATGCTAATTCGCCACCTGTCAAGATATACTCACCAATACTTATTTCTAGGTCTACAATTGATTTAATTCTCTCATCAAATCCTTCATAAT
>CAYJBD010000154.1:0-1761 GCA_964368465.1 uncultured Muribaculaceae bacterium | reverse complement strand
ATCATCTAGTTGTTCTTCTGTTATTATTTTCTTTTCTGTTAATTCAATTAATTTAATTAAATCTTCTTTTTTATATTTATGCATAATTACATTTCCTTTTTATATGGATTTTTAATAGTTTCATTTTCAGTAGTATTACCAGTTAAGACACTTTTTAACTCTTGTAAGTAACCTTTTGAATAATGTCTTGAAACATAAGTAATGGTATCAGGGTTGATAATAGTTGGTTCTTCTTTTTTCTTGTTTTTTCTAATAACCCCAAGTTCTAATCCTCTGTTTCTTGTTAGTTCAAATATTTCATCTTTATCTTCTACTTTATTAAGTTTAGTTAAGAAGTCTTTATCTTCAAAAATTGCTTGTGTTTGTTTATGAATTAGAGGTTTAATTGCTAACCTTGCTTCTGGTTTTAGAATATATAAACTTTGTAAAAATTCTCTATCTTTTTCTAAATCAAATTCACCATATAATATTCTAATGGCAATACTTGATTTATTTCCTAAGTTGTTAATTAAATCATCATATAAATATTTGTTTTCACGGTTACTTAGTTCTTTATGTTTTTTTAGTAAAAAAACTGCAGTGCTTAGTGGATCTACTAATTCTTGTTTTAAATGTAGAGATTCTCCTTGCATAATTAACTTTGGTAAAATATCTATTTTATCTATCTTAATTAGATTTATACAAGTTTCTTCAAGGGTTTTTAAATCTCTAGGATTATCATATCTTTTTATTGTATTATTTATATGCATATCAAACATTGGGAATTTTTTATCGAAGTTGCGTGGTTTCTTTGTTTCTGGTCCTTTGTTAAACTGTTCCATTATATTCATATAACATTCAGATTTATATTTGTCATTATATGATAGAGTAGTTTTTAATTGTTCAAAAGCGTTTGTTCTACCAAACATTACACTATAATGATAATTTTTGAAAATTGATTCTACTAAATATAAAGGGTATTCATCATTATTAATAATATTTTTATAACAATTAGTTTGCCATTCTTTGTCAGTTTCGAACTGTGGTACTAGACTTAGTTCTAACATTTTTTTTAATCTGTTAGTATCATAGTTTGTTTTTTTAGTTATTTCAAAAAGATTATCTTTAATATTATTACTATCTTTAGCACTGTTGATTAGACAATATATATAATCATTTATTAACTGATTATAATAGATTTCTTTTTTAGTTTGATTATGTGTTAAGTAATCAATTATTTCTTTATGATCTTTATCATCTAATAATAAACTTACTATTAAACTAGTAGTAGGAGCTTCTAATTTATTAATCCATAAACTCATAGTATTCCATACTTTTCTATTTACTTTCTTTTGTTCAGTTAATTCGATTAATTTTAAAGTTGTTTCTTTATCTAATTTATACATAATTACTCCATTTCTTTTTTATATGGGTTTTTTAGTCCTTCTACTTCTGTTGTGTTACCTTGTAGAACTTTCTTAAATTCTCTTAGTGTTTCTAAATTATTATTATCACTGATGAACTTTAATGTTTCTGTGTTGATAATATTATTTTTTGGTCTATTAGGTTGTCTTCTTTGTTTAAGTTCTTTTTTTAGACGGGATGCAATTGATAGTTTTATTTCATTAGGTTCCATTTCTTTTAGTTGTTCTAAGTAAGTAACATTTTTTAGTATTGGCATATGAAGATAACTTTTAACTGCTGTTGCTTGCAGTGGATTGAATGCTAGTAATTGTTTTATAGCTGCTTTATCTTTATTAATATCAAAATCATTAATTAAAA
>CAYJBD010000153.1:1268-1765 GCA_964368465.1 uncultured Muribaculaceae bacterium | reverse complement strand
ATAATTATTATTTTCTGTATAATCCATATAATTAAAAGTTATTTGATATGTTGCTTTTTGTACTACATCATTTAATTTTTCACCAACAGAGCGACATTCTTCTGTTGTGTCTTCACAAATAAATAAAACAGTATTTGGTGTTTCTAATAAATAGTGATCTAATTCTTCTAATGTTACTTGGGGAATTACTCCATCAGTAACAGGAATTGATAGTTTATATTCTTCGTTTTTATTGTACCAGTCAGCTAAGTAAAGTGCTACTACTACTGTTACTAAAAATATAATTGTAATAATAAAATAATTTTTTTTCATTTGTTCCACCTTCCTATGTTTTTATTTTAACATACTTTGGTAATTATTTACAAGTTCAGTTATCTCATCTTTACCTTCTTTGTAAAGTATTATTTTAAAATTATTAATACCTAAGTCTTGATAATAGTTTAAGTTATCAAAATAATAGAAGTTACGATTATTTAAGATGTAATTTAATCCTTTAT
>CAYJBD010000153.1:0-1181 GCA_964368465.1 uncultured Muribaculaceae bacterium | reverse complement strand
CTTCTAGGATTACATCACTTTCGTTTTGACACTGACCTATTTTATTTTGTAGGCAATATTTCATAACCATTAAATCTACTTTTCCATAAATAATCACTTGATAATTTGGTAAGTAATTATATTTGTTTTTGAACTCTTTAGTTAATACTTCTATTTCTTCATCTGATAATTCAACTGATAATGTTACTAGATTTGCTCCTAATTTGTGATAATGATGAACTGTATTAATATTTGTTGTATTCATAGTATAATCAGTACTAGCAATATTATTAAAACTATTGAATCCAGATAGATTAGTGATAGTTAGATTATCTAAAGTTTCGTTTAATTCTTCTGTTCTTGGTTGATAATAATAAATATTTTTGTCTTGATACTTTTTGTATAAATCATAGTCTGTTACTTCAATACGATCTACATTTAATTCTAAACAAGTTTGCAATTGTGATTCAGTACGTGTTAGTACTGTTAATCCATTTGTTTTCTCTACTACTATATTTTCTATCACTTCTTCTTTTACTTGTCTTGGTGATACTTCTTGTTTTTTATCTTTTAGTAGTTCAACTACTTGTCTTCTTAAGTCATTGATTTTACTTAGGGGATAAAAACTAGATGAGGATAGATCTATATCAATATCTGTTGCTTTAAAAGGAGTATTTCCTAACTTAGATACTTGTTTTGTGATATCATCTTTTGTTATAGGTCGATTAGTAGATGATTCAACTTTATCTCCTGTTAGAGTTACTTCTAAATCACCTTCACTCATCGTTATAGTGAATGGTTCATTAATGATAGATTTTACTTTGATAGCTAATGGTAGTTTCTTTTCTGATTGTTGATTAAACTCTGTTAATAACTCTTTAGATATGGTTTTATTTACTTGGTCTTTTTCTGTTAATTCAACTTTATTATCTACCATAATTATATCGTTTTTAAAAGCTTTATTAATAAGTTGATCTTTATTATTATATAAGTAATTAACAATCATTCCTTTATTAGCATTTACAAATCTTATACCATCTTCTTGATTAATATCTTCTGTTAGTTTTATCGTTATTTTATCTTTAGTAATATATATTACTTCTCCTAGTGGACTTCCTAGATGATTAGGATTTTTAGTATTTACTAAATCTTGATAAGTTGTATTAAAAAGATGACCAATAGTAAATTCACGATTAAATAAT
>CAYJBD010000152.1:1394-1769 GCA_964368465.1 uncultured Muribaculaceae bacterium | reverse complement strand
GAAGAAGTGAAAGCTGATACTAAAATAAACTACGAATTTACTGTAAAAAAACAAAAAGAAAGTAAAATAACTTATCAATTAAATGTCAAAACATATCACTTTATACCTTTTAATATAGAACTTTATAAAGTGAATGAAGATGGAAAAGAAGAGTTGCAGTATATATGTGACGAATCATACACAAGAAACTCAGATAATGAAATTGTTTGCACCACAGAAAAAAGACAACTAACTACAGATCAAACATATATTTTGAAAGTATCTTTGAATAAAATATATGACACGATTGATTATATAAATTTAGCGGATTTTATTGACATTGAAGTAGTTAGTTGGCAAGAGGAGTAATATGAAAAAAAAGAAAATAAATATATT
>CAYJBD010000152.1:0-1384 GCA_964368465.1 uncultured Muribaculaceae bacterium | reverse complement strand
TACATGCATTATAGTATTAGTCGCTTTTATTTATTTCACTTGCTTTCATAGTATTATAATAGAAAATTATTTAAATAATAAAGGTTTTTATTTTTATAGTGATGATTTAAATATATCTACTGCACACAATGATTACGGTAATTGGAATGAAGAAAAAATCAGATTTAATCTTAAAAATCACTTAGAAGAAGAAATTACAAAAGAAGATATAGAATACACTGTAACATGTAATATTATAAATGCTGCGAAAGGAAGTTCTAAGTGTTTAGTTAATGGAACTAATACTAATACGGTAAACGGAATATTAACAAGTGAAAAAAACTGTAGAAATACAACGGAAGACAAAGTCGATGTTTCGAATTATAGTAAAACTAATTGTGAAATAGAAGGGTATACGTGGGAGCAAAAAAAGGCACTATCTGATATGTATGTAGAAGTAAAACTTGATGACAATTTTTCCTTCAAAGAAATAGATATAGAAATAATAGCAGAAACAACAGAACCATTTACTAAAATAATAAAAGGAACTTGGAATTTAAATTATGCTAATGATGACATCAATTACAAAACGACATATATAGAACAAGGTGTCCAGGGCAAACTAACAATTATTAACGACGGTAATACACAAGAGTGTTTAAATATAATGTTTCCAAGTGATAAATTATCAATAGATGAAGTCAATGAATCAATTGTCAATTACTTTACAGATTACAAAAACAAAATAAATGAAGTAATAATAGAGATAAATCCATATAGTATAAAGGAATTATACTTTTACAAAGAAAACAAAGAAGAAGCAATTGACATAAATTCTTTCACAATAAATAGAACCGGTGGATGTTTTGAATAAGTAATTGCAATTTATGTCGTAATTTGATAAGATAAAGTAGGTGATAATAAATGAAGGTAATAAAAAAAATTTTTATAGGAATAGTAGCAGTAATCTTTTTTGTTTTTGCAATTGTAATGACCGTATTTCTATTAAATCAAAATGAATACGGAGTGACTAAATTAGGTGCAACATCATATATCATTATTAATGATGCTGTAACAGCTGAAGGATATAACCCAGGTGATTTAGTTTTAGTAAACGAACGAAGAGTAGATAATGTTAAAATGGGTGAAGAAATATTTGCATATAGAATTCATAATGATGATCAAATAGATATAGAGATAGGAAAAGTTGGAACCATTGTTGTAGAAGATAATTATATATCTTTTGAAAATGGAGCAACTTTTGATGGTAAATTCATCATAGGTAAAAGTTCTCAAGTGTTTCCTGGATTAGGAACTATCTTAGGATTTATCCTTTCTCAATGGGGCTTCTTATTTATTGTAGTAGTGCCTTGTTTCTTGGTTTTTGTATATCAACTATATACAC
>CAYJBD010000151.1:0-1774 GCA_964368465.1 uncultured Muribaculaceae bacterium | reverse complement strand
GGTAGTAAACCTAGTTATGCTATTTACTTAGATAAGAAAATTAGTTTATATGATATAGAAAATAATTTAATAGAGGAGTGTAGTTTATGAAAAATATAGGTAGTATTAAGTTAGAAACAGAAAGATTATTTTTAAGAAAATTTACAATGGAAGATGCAGAAGAGATGTATAATAATTGGGCTAAGGATCCTGAAGTTTCTAAGTATTTACCATGGGACTATCATGAGAGTGTTGATGTTACAAAAGAAATATTAGGTATGTGGGTTCCTTTATATGATGAGGAGCATACTTATCGTTGGGCAGTTGGACTTAAAGCAACTGGTGAGTTAATCGGTAGCATTGATGTTGTTAATAATCATATAGGTGATCAAACTTGTGAAGTTGGTTATTGTTATGGAAAGAATTACTGGGGTAAGGGTTATGGGACGGAAGCATTAAAAAGAGTAGTAGAGTTTTTATTGCTTGAATGTGATTATCGTTTAGTAGAACTTAAGTATGTTTCAGATAATCCTGCTAGTGGTAAAGTAATGGCTAAAGCTGGATTAAAATATGATGGTAATTTAAGAGATAGAGCAATTAACAAGAGTAATGGTGAAGTAAATGACTTATGTTATTATTCTATAACAAAAAAAGAATTATTAGAAAGTAGAAATAATTAAATGAAACATATTATGAGATTACATAATAGTCCTTTTCAATTAATAAAGAATGGATCTAAAACAATTGAAATGAGACTTAATGATGAGAAAAGACAAGAGTTGAAATTTGATGATACGATTCTTTTTATTAATAGAGTTAGTGAAGAAGAATTAGAAACAGTTGTAACTAATTTATATCATTTTAAAGACTTTAAAGAAATGTATTTAGCATTTGATAAAGTTAGTGTTGGATATGGTGTTGATGATATTGCTGATCCTAAAGATATGGAACAGTATTATTCTAACGAGGATATTTTAAAGTATGGAACTTTAGGGATAGAAATTAAAGTACTTAGGAAGTAGGTGTTTTATGCAGACAGTATTTAGATTTAGTGGTGTTGATAAAATTAATGGGTTTACTAGTGATCAAAGTAACGATTTAAAAAAAGTTGTTAATAATGGATCTACTATTACTTTTATAGCAAGTTCTTTTAATAATTTAGAAAAGAATCATAATCATAAAGAAATTCTTTTGAATTATTTTGCTGATAGTAATTTAACAGATAATTCTGTTGTACCAAATGACGCGGTTAATTATATTAAAAATAGTGATGTTGTCTTTTTGATGGGTGGAGATCCTAAGGATCAAATGAATTCTATTAGAGATTATGACTTAATAGAGGCTATTAGAGAAACTGATGGTGTAGTTATTGGTGTTAGCGCTGGAGCGATAAACTTAGGTAGCAATGCTTTATATGAAGATGATGGTGAGTTAATTAAATATAATGGTATTGGTTTAGATGATACTGTAATTTATCCTCATTTTGATTTTGATAACTTTGACTTTGTAAAAGAAGTATTGAGAGTTAGTAAAAATTGTAAAATAATGGCTTTAGAAAATGATGCTTATTTGAAAATAGAGAATGGATATCCAGTAGATAAGATTAATCATTTAGGTACAATTACTTTAGAAACAGATAGAATGATTTTAAGAAAACAAACTATTGAAGATGTGGATGATTTATTTTTAATGCAACTAAATCCTTTACTTAGAAATTATATGGGTCCTTATACGCTTGGTAATAATTTGGATAAAAATAGAAAGTTTTCTGAATCATTACTTTTGAAGTATGATG
>CAYJBD010000150.1:1426-1778 GCA_964368465.1 uncultured Muribaculaceae bacterium | reverse complement strand
TTCAAAAGTAATATATCAGTAAAATAATCATCTTTATTACCAATAACAGTAACAACATCTATTTCATTTAAAGAATAATCATATTTTCCTATAATAGCATCATAGTTAAATACATTTAACTCATCAGTACTTTCTTCTTCATTTTTAAAAGATGTATAACCAACTGCCCATAATTCATCATCAACAATTTTTAAAACATTATATCTACTCATTAAACCAGCATCATAAGTTTGACCCGCAAGTAAATTACCAGATAAATCATATGATAATATAAGAGCCTCTGTATCAATCATTTCAAGTTCTGTGTCTAATCCTTTAGAACCTACTATATACATTGTATTATCATTTATTG
>CAYJBD010000150.1:0-1416 GCA_964368465.1 uncultured Muribaculaceae bacterium | reverse complement strand
AACAATTAAACCAGTATTAGCAGCATCTTTACCAACAACATAAATACCACCATTAGTAACTTCTAAGTCATTAAAAATACCACTCTTAGCACCACCAAAATTAGCTCTCCACACTTCATTAAGCTCTGTACTATATTTCAATAAAATACCGCCACCAGT
This sequence comes from uncultured Muribaculaceae bacterium, assembly GCA_964368465.1. Lineage (GTDB taxonomy): Bacteria > Bacillota_I > Bacilli_A > RF39 > UBA660 > CARZYU01. Next base: position 1,257 of record CAYJBD010000150.1, on the reverse strand, counting down.
AGTAGCAACACCAATATCCATAGGTGGTAAAATACTCTCACCTACCACATATAAGAAACCATCTACTATTTACTTGAAAAGTAGTTGAATCAACAACATCTCCAAAACGATCATACTTAACAAGTAAAGCATCTCTAAGACCTTCAGTACTCATCTCTTCATCAGATTCAATACTACCAACAGCATAATAATAGTTCTCATACTCGGCTACACCATTAAAAATACTATTATATCCATCTTCAAATTGTTTTTCCCATAATAAAACATGTTCATTATCATATTTACTAATAACCGCTTTTTGCAAACCATCTGTATATTGATAATCATTACTATTTTTAAAATCACTACTACCAACAGTAATATACCCATCACTAGAAGTAGTAACTTGATTCACACTAGTAGAATAAACAATATTACCTTGATTAGTAAAATAAGTAACACCAATAATAATTAAATCAATAACTAAGACCAAAATACATAAAAATATAACAATCTGTAAAACTGTTCTTACTTTCTTATTCTTCATATATACCTCACTATAACAATTATATAAGAAATATAATTATCTATCAAGTAAATATCAAATAAAAAAAGATGCTAAGCACCTTTTTTATAAGAAACGACAAAATATTTCTTCTTTCCTCTTCTTATTATAATATATTTATGTTCTATTGCTACATCTTTAGTAACTAAAAAGCTTTCGTCTGTTATCTTCTCACCATTTAAACTAATTGAATTAGTCTTAACAAACTCTCTAGCTTCGCGTTTACTAGAACAAATAGAACCATCTACTAATAAATCAATGATATTAATATCACCATCTATTTCATATACATCTAATCCTCTAAATACTATTTCTATTTCTTTACTAGTAAGTTTAGAAACATCCCCAGAAAATAAACTTTCCGTAATAGAAAGAGCTTTATTATAACTATCTTCACCATGTAGATCAACTATAATTTCTCTAGCTAATATTTTTTGAGCCTCTCTAAGTTCAGGTTTTTCTAAATGTTTTTTTTCTATCTCATCTATTTCTTCTAAACTTAAAAAAGTGAATATTTTCATGTAATGAATAACCATTTCATCGGCAGTATTAATAAAATATTGATATAACTCATAACTAGATGTTTTATTTTCATCTAACCATAAAGCATTTCCTTCACTCTTACCAAATTTATTCCCCTTTTCATCAAGAATAAGAGGCATTGTAAAAGCATACGCTTCCTTACCTAGTTTCTTTCTAATTAGTTCTAAACC
>CAYJBD010000149.1:0-1797 GCA_964368465.1 uncultured Muribaculaceae bacterium | reverse complement strand
CATATTCAGAATTCATTTCTATGTTATTTGCTCAAGCATGTAAAGAAAGATACGAATTTGATTTTGGATTTGATGATCAAGTAAAAAGTTTTGAAGAGATTAATATTAACAATGTTATAAACTGTTTAAATAATGCGAAAGAACATGTTAGTAAATTTCAGGAAGTAAAACAAACACTAGATACTATTCTTAGTGCGCCGCTAGACATTTATAGCACCACTGGCCAAGCTTATTATGACAATAAAGGAAAACTCAATTGTTTAAAAGGGAATATTTTAAATGAAAGTAGTTACATTATTGGTTTATCAACTTGTAATATGTATGATGAATTTTCGGATAGAGAAAGAAAAGACTGGTGGAAGTTCATAGGTAGTATTATAGATAGAGACAGACATATTGATTATAATATTATTGAACAATACTTAGGTACAGAGATAGATAGCAAATTTTGTTCTAGTAACATTGTTAGCTATGTAAAAAAATATAAAACTAAGAAAGAAAGAGGTACTACTAATGAATTATAATATGAATCAAAGTGTAAATACAGGAAATAATAAAGCACTTATAAATAAAGAAGTAAAAGAGTTTATTGAAAAAGTAGAAGAAGAAATATGGAAGAAAATTAATATTGAACTATTAGTAGAAAAAATGGCCGGTAAACAACTATTAAAACGTCGATCAGCTGATATTGCTAGTTTAATAGATAGTTGTGAACAAACTTTATTTACAGTTACTGATTTAAAAGATACCATATTAGCAGAACATAAAGAATCATTAAAAGAGTATATTGAAGAAATTAAAGTAAGTTTGGAAAATTTAAAAACCAATAATTATGTCAATGGACTAAAACAAGTAGAAGAAGCAGCGGAAAAATCTTATGATTTGGTATCTTTTATAGAAAACGCTAAAGAAAGAATTATTAATTCAATAGTAGAAGAAGCTACGGCAAAGATTGAAGTCCAACAACCAGCACAAAGATCTATAACTGTATATAAAAATAATGCAGTTACAAAATTACCAGAACAACTTTATCATTCTGAATTTGAAAATATATTTAAACTAGTAGATTTAAAAATACCAGTTATGTTAATTGGCCCTACAGGAAGTGGTAAATCAGTTTGTGTTAAACAAGTAGCGGATGCTCTAGATTTAGACTTTTATTATACTAATAATGTAAGTGAAGAATATAAAATGTTAGGTTTTACTGATGCACATGGTATTTATAAAGAAACACAATTTTATAAAGCTTTTAAAGACGGAGGATTGTTTTTCTTGGATGAAATGGATAGTTCACATCCATCTGCTTTATTATCTATTAATTCTGCAATTGGTTCAATGCAAAACAACGGCTCGTATATGGCTTTTGAAGATGGTAAAGTTACAAAGGCACACAAAAATTTTAGACTAGTAGCAGCAGCAAATACATATGGTAATGGAGCAAATAGACTATATTGCGGTGGAAATGAATTAGACGCAGCATCACTAAATCGTTTTATACAAATATATTTTAACTATGACCCTAAATTAGAAAGATCTCTAGTAGATGATTATGAATTATTAAGTTTCTTTTGGAATTATAGAGAAGCAATAGACAATATAGGGATTAGACAAACAGTAGGAACAAGAAATATCATTTATGCTAATGAATTATCAAAACAAGGATTTTCAAATGAGCAAATATTACAATATACAGCCATACAACATTTAGACGGTGATGATGTTCGTTTAATTCTAAAACAGTTTGAGCAAAACGGAAAAGATATAAAATCTCCTTATGTTAAAACACTAACAAAACTT
>CAYJBD010000148.1:0-1797 GCA_964368465.1 uncultured Muribaculaceae bacterium | reverse complement strand
AACAGCTGTATTCAAATCATCTCCTGTAATCATCACCGTTTGAATATGTGCTCTTTTAACTAAACTAACTCCTTCTTTTGCATCACTTCTTAACTCATCTTTTATTAAAACTAATCCTAAAAAATTATATTGATTATTATATCTAGTACTCATTACAATAACTCTAATACCCCTATTAGTCGCAGACTCTATCATTTCCTCTACTTCTTTTTTATGATAAAAAGGTTTAATTTCACCATCCATATTATAATAATTAGTACATTTACTAAACAACTTTTCTCTAGCACCTTTATAAAAATCAATCAGTTTACCATCAACTTCTACAGTAACCGATGAATATTTATTTCTACTATCAAACAAAGTTCTATTTAATACTTTTATTTTCCCACTATAACCACTTTTAAAAAAATTCATTAAAGATCTAGAAGTCGTATTTCCACCTATTGCTTTACCTTCATCTATATTATAATTACTCTCATTATTACAAAGCATTCCTATCTTTATTAATTCTTCATATTCACTACTTCTATTTAAATCTTCACACTTATAATATTTTCTAAGATCACCATTTATAACACTTATAACTTCTAAATTACCTTTTGTTAAAGTTCCAGTCTTATCAGTAAATAAAATGTTAATATTTCCAGCTGTTTCAATTCCCATTAACTTTCTTACTAACACATTGTCTTTTATCATTCTTTTCATATTAGATGATAATACCAAAGTAATCATCATCGGTAAACCTTCCGGAACTGCTACTATGATAATTGTCACACTTAAAGTTAAGGCATAAACAATATGCGAAAACATAACTTCAAAATTAGTAATATCATTAACAATCATATTAACATTAAAATTATTATCAACGATTAACACATTAAATAAATAAGAAAAAGCAATTAGAAAAGCACATATATAACCAAGTTTACTAATTACTTTAGCTAAATGTCTAAGTCGTAATTTCAATGGACTTTCTGGTTGCTTCTCTTGTAACTCCTTAGCTAATCTTCCATAAAAAGTTTCTTTTCCTACTTTATCAATCATCATATAACAACTACCAGATACTACTATACTCCCCCTATATATACAATTTTTCTCTTCAGGATTAACACCAGTCATCTTAACTTTATTCTTCTCTTTACTCTCACCATTTAAACTAGCTTCGTCAACTGCGATATATCCATCAATTATATAACCATCGGCACATACTTTATCTCCTGCCTCTAATAAAACAACATCCCCTTTTACTATTTCTTCAATACTTACTTCTACTAGATTACCATTTCTAATAACCTTACACATTATCTTTGCAATCTCGTCTTGTAACTTTTCAAAAGCTTTTTCACTACCAAACTCTGATATAGTTGATATAAATGATGCAATAAATATAGCAATTAAAATACCTATAGTTTCATACCAATCAAATGAAGAAAATAATACAACTGTTTTAACACCTAAAGCAATAAGTAATATCTTAATAATAGGATCAGATAAAGAGATAATAAATTTTTGTAATATAGTTTCTTTTTTTATTTTATTCAGAGTATTTGACCCATACTTTTCTCTACTAATAATTACTTCATCATTACTTAGACCTTTCATTATTATCCTCCTGATTAATTATATGAATGAAACCTAATAAATAGATATGACAAAAAAACAAGTATTTCTACTTGCTTTTCACTTCCCAAATATAATTCCAAATTTTCTCTGACCAAACTTCACTAGCTGCATATTTTGGTCCAATTGTCTCAGGTGTTGTTAAACCAAATACATAATAATTATTATATATATTAG
>CAYJBD010000147.1:0-1820 GCA_964368465.1 uncultured Muribaculaceae bacterium | reverse complement strand
GACAATGTTTTCTACACATTATCATGAATTAACTGATTTGTCTAAGCAACTTGGTAATTTGAAAAATATTCATGTGTCAGCTTTAGAAGATAAGGAAAAGGGTAATATTACTTTTTTACATAAGATTAAAAGTGGACCAGTAGATAAGAGTTATGGTATTCATGTAGCAAGTCTTGCTAAATTACCTGAGGTGGTAATAGACAGAGCTGAAAATATATTATCTACTTATGAGAATAAAAAAACTAAAAAAGAAGAGTTTGTCCAAACTAGTTTATTATTTCAAGAAGAGATTGATGAATGTAGTGAGTTATGGGATGACTTAAAAAAAATTAATGTGTTAGAAATGACACCGATGGATGCAATTAATAAGTTGCATGAATTAGTAGAACAAGCAAAGAATAAGTAAATATTTACTTTTTGCTTGTTTTTTGATATAATATACGAACTTTAGGGGGGAAATATGTTAAAAGAGTTATATGAAGAAGTAAAAGAAATTCAAGATGAAGAGAAAAGATTACTTATGTATACAGTGCTTAATTACTTAGAAAGTGGCGAAGAAGATGTTTTTGATTTACTTAAGGAAGTTAAGTATGTAAGTGAATTAGGTCTTACTATTTTATTTGATGAAGATAAGAAGGATTTATATATTAATAAAAGAGGGAAAGTTATTAAGAACGCTTTTATAAAGAAAATAATGGATATTATTGATGTTGATAGAACTGAGTGGTTTTCAGTTAGAGGTTTTTTATATGATGATATAATTAATTCTACAAATAAGATGATTAAAGATAAAGTTATATTTTTAGATAGAATGGGATGTTATGAACAACCAGTTAAAAGCTTATATTTCAATAAAGCAAAACAGTATTATGATATAGTGGATAGTTTTATAGAAACAAATACTACTAAAGCAGCTTTTTGTGAACTTAATGAAATGAAGGAAGAAGAGTTTGATAAAGTAGTAGAGTTATGTGTTAGAGCTAATCCTAAATACGAAGAGATAATTGATAAAAAGTTACAAGAGAATTCTAAGAGATATATTGAAAGTAATAAATTAGTAGCAGAAAAATTAAGTAGTGGAGAACTTACTTTTAAGGAGTTTGCTAATGATAAAGTTATGTATCCTGTTTCTTACCAAGAAATTAAAAGATTGATGAGTAACTTTAATAGAGAAGACTTAGTTTTAGGGATGAAGAGTAAGTTTAGTGAAGAAATAGTTAGTGGTAATATAGATACAGTAGAAGTAATTAAAGTTTTTACTTCTAAGAGAAGATTTATTGCTAATACTAAAGATGACTTTTCAAGATTAGCAATTAGTGAGTTACAAGGGTTTATTACTGAGATAGAAAATAAGAAAATAGAAGTTAATTCTAGTAGAGGAGAAGTATATGCTAAGTTACAAATGCAATTAGAACTTACTAGAAAGAATAAAAAATCTAAAATATTAAGAAGTGTTAAGACTGATGTGAAATTTTATGAAAAGCCATTTAAAAATGTTTCTTATATTAACTTTAATGAAACTACTACTTTAAGTGATGGTACTAGCTATACTTTAGTTGAGAGTGATATATTGAGTGCTAGTGAAGAGTTAATTAAAGAGAAGAGTTTAGTGTGTGATTTAACTGTAAGAGAAAGAGCAGTTAGTAATGTGTTAGGTACTAAGAATAATAAATGTAAAATAAAAGAGTAGAAATACTCTTTTTTGTTGTATAAAGTAGTTATATTTGATATATTAATAATAGGTGATAATATGAACTTAAGACAAAAGAAGAAATTAGAGAAAAAAGGGGAACTTGAAAAGATTCCTTTAAAAAAGTTAA
>CAYJBD010000146.1:1617-1848 GCA_964368465.1 uncultured Muribaculaceae bacterium | reverse complement strand
ATACACCAGGCACAATTATGGCTCTATGTAAAAAACAAGACACAAAAGCAATAGGTAATAAAGTGCTACTACTTGATAAAATACAAGATCCGGGTAATTTAGGTACTATTATTCGCTCTGCTTGTGCTTTTGAAATAGATACAATCGTTTTAGGGGTAGGAACAGTAGATTTATATAATCCTAAAACAATTAGATCAACACAAGGAATGTTATTTCACATCAATGTTATTG
>CAYJBD010000146.1:0-1591 GCA_964368465.1 uncultured Muribaculaceae bacterium | reverse complement strand
TAAAAGAAAGTAATATTCCTATTTATGGAACTTCAGTAGATAATGGCCAAGATGCTTCAACTATTGAAAATAAAGATAGTTATGCTCTTATAATGGGTAATGAAGGCAGTGGAGTAAGTTCTGATTTGTTAGAACTATGTGATAACTATTTATACATTAAAACAAATCCTAATGTTGAAAGTCTAAATGTTTCCATTGCCACTAGTATTCTACTATATGAATTTAACAGGGGGAAATAATGAATTATATAAAAATAGGTTATATAACTTCAACTCATGGTATAAAAGGTGAAGTTAAAGTAAAATCAGACTTTGAATATAAAGAAAAAGTACTTAATCCTAATAACAGTATTTATATTGGTGAATCAAAAGAAGAACTAATAATCAATACACACCGTATACATAAAGGTCTAGATATGATAACATTCACTAAATATAATGATATTAACGAAATATTAAAGTACTTAAAGCAAGATGTTTATATTAAAGAAGAGAACTTAGCATTAGATGATAATGAAATATTAGATAGTGATTTATTAGAATATAAAGTTGTTTCAAAAAATCAAACAGGTTCTATCTTAGAAATATTTAAAGCTAGTGAAACAAATAAAATTATTAGAACTTTAATAAATGATAAAGAAATACTTATTCCGTATAACGAACATTTTATTAAAAATATAAATAAAAATAATAAAGAAATCGAAGTAGAATTACTAGAAAACATGTGAGGTAACCATGAAAAAAATAATAACAATAATCTTAATGCTTTTCCTAGTAGTAGGTTGTAGCGAACAAGAAGACATAAAAGAATATCAAGTAGGTGAAGATAAATACATTTTAATTAAAACAACTCTACAAGATGGCTTGTCTTTAAAAATCCCTAATACTTTTGTCGAACTAGATGAAGATTCTAAAAATTTCAAATATGAAAGTGATATAGAAAGAGTCTTTGTTGATACTAAATATAGCAATGATATTACATTTGATTACTATGATTTAGATGTTAGTAACACTACAATACCTGAATATAAAGACATTGTTGTTCAAACATTCAACGCAAGTGATTATCAAATTGAATGGTTAAAAAACGAAGTTGTACAAGTTGGTAAATATAATGTAGCAAGACTAGAGTTTGTTATAAAAGCTAATATAGAAATATATTATAATATGGCTATCATGGTTATTAATAATCAAGTATTAGATATAACATTTAATGGAGTAGAACTTCCTTATAGTTGGGACGAAATGATTAATGACATGTTTGATTCAATAGAGGTAACTAACTAATGTTAAAAATAGATATTTTATCATTGTTCCCCGAAATGTACCAATCAGTTTTTAACTCCTCTATAATAAAAAGATCTATAGAACAAGGATTATTAGAAGTAAATATTCATAATTTCAGAGAATATTCAACTGATAAACACCAAAAAGTAGATGACACCCCATATGGTGGTGGTGAAGGTATGGTTCTTACTTGTCAGCCAATCTTTGACTGCGTTAAAGCACTAAGAACACCTACTAGTAAAGTTATTCTCTTAACACCAGAAGGGACTAGTTACAATCAAAAACTTGCTTATGGTTTAGCTGAA
>CAYJBD010000145.1:0-1848 GCA_964368465.1 uncultured Muribaculaceae bacterium | reverse complement strand
AATAGCTTCTTGTTCTGGTACATCAACTGCTTTAGTACGAATATCAACTTTACTATAAGTTTGAAAAACAGGAAAAACTAAATTCCATCCTGGTTGCATCATCCCACTAAACTTACCTAAAGTGAACTTAACTCCCCTTTCATACTGATTAATTTGTTTAATAGAACTAAGTATAATAATAACAATAATAGTTAAAATAATAAAAAACATACACTACTCTCCTCTCTTCACTAGAATAACACCAAACTCAAAAATAAACAAGACTAATTAGAAACAATAATAGACCTTTCCCCTCTAAAAACAACACCTCGAATTACTATAGAGAACGTAAAAGGAGTTTCAACACCTGCAACATCTTTACATATCATAGAAATAGATTGATCAGAGTATAAACCACTATAGATAGCATCAACTCTTGCATCCTCGTGAAGTTCATAATAAAGACGACCATAAGTTGGATCTAAAGAAATATTTCCATAATTCACTGCATGAGGCGCTAAAATTTCATATGTTACTTCTGATCCTTCTCGATCACTACATATAACTTGTGCCTCCATGGTTATATCGTCATAAGCATATACATTATTAGAATGCCCAGTCAAAAAAACTGTCATTTCTGGTTGATATATAGGTGGCTCATTAATATAATCTGGTTCCCCAGGCACCTCATTTATTTTTAATATATTTTTATTATTAATAAAATCCCTATTATATAAAAAATCAATATAATTATTTTCTTCTTGATTTTTAATCAAATTATAATCATCAAACGAATATGTGTATTGATAATCTGTAACAAAATTATATATACCACTATAATTATCGTTAGTAGAAATACCATCAGTAACCAAAGGGTAAACTGAATAATAAAAACTATAACTAGGATTATAAAATTTCACTAATAGCTCTACCGCTTCATATTCAAAACTTTCAATTTTTCTAATATTGTTACCACTACCTAAAGCAACAATATTATTATTATTCATTGCCGCAATTTGAGCATCTAACATATCTCCTGTATCAACCGTATCAAGTTTACTGGAATTTGTTGGTATAGAAGCAACATGAAGCGACGTATTAACACCACCAACAGAATACAGCATTTCGTTCTCTTCATAAGTATAAAGAGAATCACCTAAAGAATCACTAAGCATATATTTACTAATCCAAAACCCAGCTTCTTTGCCATTAAAAGCTTCATGTATTTCATCATTAGAATCAATATCTTGAAACACCACATTACTTCCATCTACACTAAACTTAGGTATCCATACATATTCACCTATTACATCAGCATTAGATATAGGATATCCACTACTAACAGATTGATATTCTTCTTGACTAGAGCTAGTTACTAAAACTGCATTTGCTAAAGAACCAGTACTATAATTATACCAATTATCACTACCAGCTTTTGACATACTACCATCTGAACTATATATAACCGGTATTAAATCATTTACATTACCTGGAGCATTAGCTCCACTAGTATCACTGCTTTCACCAGTTGCAAAATATCTCTCTATTATTTTTCCATCACCAGGATAAATCAAGTCATCATTAACTAATCCAGCATCTGATTTAATTGTAACACTCTGTTCACTACTACTATTATTTTCTATATATAAAGTATATTTAGAAACATCACCTTTATTAATTAAATTACCAGCTTCAACAGGAATTGCTTCTTCACGGTAATAAACCACCAAGTTCATATCTGCACTAGTATAATATAAATTAAATTTAGCATCTATCTCATTAGGATTATTTACATAAACAGTTATTGTCTTAGAACTATTAGCACTAACTACAATACTATCTAACTCATCTAAATAATCACTTGTAATA
>CAYJBD010000144.1:0-1858 GCA_964368465.1 uncultured Muribaculaceae bacterium | reverse complement strand
ATCAAAACATAATAGATATCTTACTTATAGTCCTTACAACGTTTATAGTAAGTGTCGCAATAATGCCAATAATGAAAAGAATAGCTAATCACATAGGAGCTATAGATAAGCCAAGAAGCGAAGAAGAACAAAGACATATTCATAAAAAACCAATTCCTAAATTAGGAGGAGTAGGTATATTTATTAGTTTTCTAGTAGGTTATATCATATTTGGAGAACAAAGTCTTGAAATGAACTCGATTTTAATAGGTAGTTTCTTTATTATATTAATATCGATAGTAGATGATATAAAACCGGTAAAGTCTATATATAGATTATTTGTCCAAATAATAGCGGCATTGATAATTACTGTATATGGAAATATCTTACTAACAGAAATAACAGCATTTGGTTATTTAATAGAGTTTGGATATTTATCTTATCCTGTAACTATTTTATTTATTGTAGCATGTACTAATATAATTAATCTAATTGATGGATTAGATGGACTAAGTAGTGGAATCTCATCTATTTTCTTCCTTACAATTGGAATTATAGCTTTATTACAAGGTATGGAAGGAACACTAGTAATAGTGTTAGCTTTCATAATGTTAGGTTCAACTTTAGGATTTTTATTTCATAATTTTAATCCAGCATCGATATTTGCAGGAGATGGAGCAAACTTTTTAGGATTTATAATAGCTGTTATTACACTGTTAGAATTCAAAGGACCAGCATTAATATCATTCTTTATTCCACTAGGAGTACTTGCAATACCAATACTAGATACAAGTTTTGCAATCATAAGAAGAACATTGAAGAAAAAACCGATTTTCTCTGCTGACAAAGGTCACTTGCATCATCAACTATTAGGAATGAATTTTAACCAAAAAACAACAGTTCTAATTATATATGGAATAAATATATTATTTGCAACCGCATCAATATTTTACTTTATTGAAGATCAATATATAGGAACAATTATCTATGCTGTATTGTTAGTAATGTTAATATGGTTTGTTTTACATACTAATATTATTTCTGAAAGCGGATCAAAAAAATTTAAGGACATGAAAAAACAAGTTAAGACTAAACTGACTAAAAAGAGAGATTAATACTCTCTTTTTTTGTAAAATAATGTTGTAAAATGGTAAAATATGGTAAAATAAACACAATAAGGAGGACACCAAAATGATTAATTTTATATTAATAGAAGACGAAGATATATTTGCAAATAATATAAGTAAGACAATTTCTAATTATATGAAGGATAAGAACTTGAAATACAAGATCTATCATAGTAAAGGATATGGAAAACATTATAATTTACTAGCACAAAAAGATATAGGCTTTAAAGTATATATATTGGATATAAAAACTAAAAAAGGATCAGGATTGGATGCCGCTAGAGAAATAAGAGAAGTATATGAAGACTGGAGTTCAGTTATTCTTTTTGTGACTTCTTATGACCACTATAGATATGAAGCATTATCTAATAGACTATTTGTCCTAGATTTTATAAGTAAAGGTGACGAATATCAAGAAGAAATATCAAAAACAATGGACAAAGTAATGCATTATTATGATCATAGACCAAAGTCTATTAGCTTTGAAAGTGCTCATGTTTTAAATAAAGTGGATTTTAGAAACGTAGTATGCATAGAAAAGGAATCAAAAAGCAAAAACTGTATAATAACAACAACATATGACAGAATAGTAATGCCAGGATCACTAATAGAAATGACAAAATACTTAGATGATCGATTTATAAGAGTGCACAGAGCATTAATCATAAACAAGGATCAAATAGATAGTTATAATGCTGCTACAAATGAGTTAATATTTAAAAACGGTCATTCAACAGATCTAGTATCAAGAG
>CAYJBD010000143.1:0-1903 GCA_964368465.1 uncultured Muribaculaceae bacterium | reverse complement strand
TAAAAGTCTAGTAAATAGACTTTTTTTTTGGTATATTATAATTGGTGAGATAATATATGAAAAGAATTTTTAAAGTAATTTTAACTATAGCTGTTTTGTATTTTATATTTCAATTTGGTGTTAGTTTTTTTAAGAATCATCATTTAATTGAATATGAAATAATAAGTGACGATTTGACTTTTACTATAAGTGAAGAATATAAAACTGATGGGAATAGTTCTTATTATTTTGATGTTGAAGTAAATGATTTGGTTTTTAATTTATATCTTGAACATAATTATAATAAGCAAATTAAAGTAATAGAAAATATAGAATATTATAAAACTGATGAAGTGTTATGTGTTTTTCCTATTTTTATAGATGATATTTATGGTGAAGTGATTTGTCATAAAGATAATAATTATTATACAAAAGATACTTTAGAAGAAGCTAATATATTTGCTACTAAATTAAGTGAAAGTGACATTGATAGTGCGTTATTAAAGTCTGATAATGAAACAGTTGAACATGGTATAAATATAGTATATCAAAATAATATTTTAGAAGATAATACTGTAGTTGTTTGGAATTATAAAGGAATTGATGTTTTTAATAATGAAGAATTAAAAGCAATGGATGTATTGAGTAGTGATCAATATAATAATACTTTAGGTACATTTGTTGAACAGTATTATTTTATACCTAATTATAATCAGGAACATGAGTTTAATAGAGCTTATATGATAGATGTTTTAGAACTGGAAAGAACTAGTGAATATATATCTGCTGAAATTTCTCATAATAGTTATGTTAATGGAAGTGTTGATAATAAATTATATATAACTGATAAAGATAATAGAGTTCAATATAGTATTCAGACAAAATCATTGATGGTAGTTACTTTAAGTGATGAGTCAAATGGTAAGTTTTATGATGGTAGTTGGAGTGATGTTGATCTTAGTCAATTAGTAGATACTAATCTTTATTTTGGTGAAGAAATTGAAGTTCCAGAAGAACTTAGTAATTATTCAGTAAAAAGTATTTATAAAGTATATGATTATTATTACTTTATTTCTAGTGATGGAGGGTTGTACCGAGTATTTAGTGATAATTTAAGTAGTCCAGTTCTATTAGATAAAGACCCAGGAATTAAAGAATTAATAGTAAGAGATAATGTTATTTATTATATGATAGGTGATACTGTTTACTACTATTCTAGTACTACTGGAGTTAAACCTGTTGTTACAAACTCTGAGTTCAATTATAATAGTAATAACATATATGATGTTTATAAGAGGTAATACCTCTTTTTTTTTAGCATATATATAAGTAGGGGGTTAATATGCAATATAAAGAGTATGTAGTTAAAAAGAATGAAACTTTAAATAGTATTGCTAGTAATTTATCTATTTCTAAAGATGAGTTAGTTAGAATGAATGATTTGAATGTGATAGAGGGTAGTGTATTAAAAGTACCTAATAATGAATCGTTAGCATTTGATTTTTATGAAATAAAACAAGGGGATACTATTACTTCTTTGGCGAATAAATATGGAATAGATCCAATTATATTATTAGCTATTAATGGTCTTGATCCGCAAGATTACTTATATCCTGGTCAATATATATTAGTACCTAAAGAAGGTGTTGTTTTGTATATTACTAGACCAGGTGATAGTTTACAATCAGTTTCAAAAGCTTATAATACAAATCCTGAGGATGTAATAGTTTATAATAATAATATTTATTTACTACCTGATCAAATAATAGCGTATAAACCAATATAGGTTGACTATTAGTGATTTTTATTATAAAATATATGAGTAATCACATATTTTATAAATGGGTCTATAGCCAAGTGGTAAGGCGTGGGACTGCAACTCCCTGATCGTTGGTTCAAATCCGACTAGGCCCTCCAAATTGAA
>CAYJBD010000142.1:1038-1920 GCA_964368465.1 uncultured Muribaculaceae bacterium | reverse complement strand
GCTAGAGATTTAGATGATGCTGTATCCTTATATGTCAATAAAGATGGTAATTATATGTTAGGTGTTCATATTGCAGATGTTTCTCATTTTGTTAAACCTGATTCAATTATAGATAAAGAAGCTGCTTATAGAACGACAAGTTTATATTATTCAGATAGAGTAATACCGATGCTTCCTAGAAAGTTATCAAATGATTTATGTTCTTTAAACCCTAACGTTGACCGTTTAGCAATATCTGTCTTTATGGAAATTTCTCCAATGGGTGATGTTATTGATACAGCAGTTACTAAGAGTGTTATTAATTCAAATAAAAGAATGACATATAAAGAAGTTAATAAAGTATTGGACGAAGGTGTTGTTAGTAGTGAGATGACTTCTTTTGAAAAGAATTTGCAGTTAATGAATAAACTAGCTAAGATATTGATCAAAAGAAAACATGATGTTGGTAAGTTTAGTTTTGATAAAGAAGAGGTTAGATTTATTTTAAATGAAGATAATTTTCCAACTAATATGAAATCTAAAAGACATGGTACTTCTGAATCTTTAATTGAAATATTTATGATTACTTGTAATGAAGCTGTTGCTAGTTTTACTGAAAGAGAATCATTACCTAATATATATAGAATTCATAATTTCCCTGATACTAGAAAAATAGCAACTCTAGCAGAATTTTTAAATTCTAATGGATATGACTTTAATATTCCTATTAACAATTTTGATTCAAAAGATATAGTTAGATTGATGAATGAGATTAGTAATTTAGATAAAGCTTCGGCATTACAAGATAGAATACTTAGTACTTTGCCAAGAGCTGAATATAAAAGTAGAGTAGATATGAATGACTTTGGTGGGACAAGAGACTTGTTTTCTCATTTTGGATTA
>CAYJBD010000142.1:0-1028 GCA_964368465.1 uncultured Muribaculaceae bacterium | reverse complement strand
GATTAGCAAGTGATAAATATACGCATTTTACTTCACCTATTAGAAGATATGCTGATTTAAAAGTTCATCAGATTTTATCTAAACACTTAGATGATAGTTATTTATCAAAGCAAAAATATAATACTTTAGTAAATACTTTGAAAAAGTCTGTTGGAAGAATTAATACTCAAGAAAAAAATGCTGATAAGTTTGTCGAACAAGTTTTGCATTATCAAATGTGTCAGTATTATAGTAAGAGAATAGGTGAAGAAATGGATGCTTTAATTGTTAATGTTGATTCTTCTGGATTAAAGTTAAAGTTAAATAATGGATTGCCTGCTAGAGTGTTTCCTGAAAATATTGAGGGGACTAATATAGGTTTTAGTTTTGGATCTCAAAAGTTTATTGATTTGGAAGGAACTAATGAATTTAAGTTTGGAGAAGAGGTAGTTGCTCATGTAGTAGAGGCTAATCCTAAAATAATGAAACTTAGATTTGGAGTTAAAGCAAAAGATAAAAGTGAAAATAAAATATTCATTAAGTAATAATTTCTGGTAGTTGAATTTCTTCTTCGTTAGAGTTTTCAACTATATATAATAATATAAGATTACTTATAACAATTAAGAAAGAAGCAAATAGATTTAATTTAGATAAATCTATTTTTTCTTTGTTGTCAGTTGATTCTTTTGTTAAACATAATGTTTCATAAGCAGTATATAAAAAGATTAGAGTTGCTAGTAGAGAAAGATATCTATTTAAGAGTATAAGATTTTGGGATTCTTCTGTTGAGAAAAGAGATTCTTTTTCTTCTAATGTTAGTTTTTCATTATAGAGTATAAGTATGGATAAAAAACTAGGTATTAGTAAAAAGACAGTTGTAATTAACTGGATATTGACTATTTTTAATCTTTTGTTTTGTAATTCTTTTTCTTTCATAGTAAAGTTTACTTATATTAACTGATAAAAAGACTATAAATTGTTTGACTATTTCTTTATTTTGTGGTATTATTTTTATGTTTGAAGCCTCAATAGCTTTAAACCGCATAGAA
>CAYJBD010000141.1:0-1954 GCA_964368465.1 uncultured Muribaculaceae bacterium | reverse complement strand
CCTTTAATTATTATCTTGGTGGACTGTTAGAGATTCGAACTCTAGACCCACTGATTAAGAGTCAGTTGCTCTACCAACTGAGCTAACAATCCATAAAGATAAGTATATTTTAACAAATTTTTTTTATTTTAGCAAGTATTATTCTCTTTTAGAAAGTTGTTTAAGTTTTATTGTTTTGCTTTTTTTGCAATCTCGATGAATTTTTGAAATATCCTCTTGCTACTTTCTTCATGATTTACCATATCTTCTGGATGCCACTGTACACCTATTTGAAATGGGTGTGCAGTATTTTCGATTGCTTCTACAACTCCATCTGGGCTAGTTGCTACTACTTTGAAACTCCCTGGATCTTTTATTTTATAACTATGTCTACTATTAACATTGATATTATCTCTTTTAATTACTTCATATAAATTACTATCTCTTATTATAGATACTTGATGAACATAAAGTGAACCTTCTTGTTTGTGATTTAAGTTATCTAATTTTTCCAGTCTTTCTTTTTCGGGATAACTGGCCATTAATTGCATACCTAAACAAATACCTAAAATCGGTTTGTTTTGATTTAACGCTTCTTTCAAAACAAAAAGATCAAAGTCTGTTACTGTATCACCGCCAGGAAATAAATAAGCATCACAACTGTTCAACCAACCTTTTATTCTTTCTTCTTCATTTTCATTGTGCAAATTTGTTATTGGCAGCAGCAAAAAATCACCACCATATTTAGTTATAGCTTTTAATATACTCTCTTTAATAATTTGGGAATCATTTTCTTGTCTTAAAACTATTCCTATTATAGGTTTCATAATACCTCCCTTTTTATATTATATGAAAAAAATTAAGTATTTCTACTTAATCTTTCCTCCTTTTAGGCCTTTTCCACCTTTTAAGCTGTTATTTTGATATCCTTGTAAAATATTAGTATTAAAAGAATGGACTTTACTAATTCTTTTCTTATAATCTTTAATACCTATATTAATCATCTCATCTAATAATTCGGTATATTTTTTACCTGCTGGTTCCCATAAATAAAATGATAAGCTTCCTGGTATTGAATTTACTTCGTTAATATACACTTCGTTTTTCTTAGTGTCTATTAGGAAATCAATTCTAGCTACTCCTGAGTTTTTTAAACTTTTGAAGGCTTTAACTGCTATTTCTTCTATTTCTTCTTGTAAATTTTTAGAAATGTTAGCTGGTATTTGTCTAGTAGCTGAAGCCATTCCTTTTGACCATTTAGCATTACTTGCTTTAACTCCTAGTTTTCCTTTAACTTTATCTCCACCTACATATTTTTCTTCATAAGTTAAAAAGTCTTTAGTTGATAGCACTTCTTCAATTACACTTAAGTTTTGTATATCATAATTACCAAGAACACTAATATTTACTTCTTTTAAGTTTTCCACTACTTCTTCTACTACAATTTTACTGTCATAAGTAATAGCATCGTCAATTGCTTCAATTAGTGATTTTTTATCTTTTGCTACACTTATACCAACACTGCTTCCTAGTGTTGCTGGTTTAACAATTACTGGATAACCTAGTTTTTCTATTTTCTTTACTATTTCTGCTTCTTCTTTTTTGTATTCTGTATCATAAAACCAAACATAGTTAGCAATCGGTAGTTTTTCAGATTTAAATATTTGTTTCATATAAACTTTATCTTGAGCAACTACTGATGCATATACATCACTTCCTACATACGGAATTCCAATTGTTTGTAAGTATCCTTGTAATGTACCATCTTCAACGTTAGTTCCATGCACTATTGGAAAGGCAATATCAATTTCTTTAACTGTACTCTTAAACAAACCTTTTTTTGCTTGTAAGATGAATTGGTTGTCTTTATTATATAGAACAACATTTTTATTGTATCTTTCTAAAAGTGCAATATCTTGATATATTTCTACTTCTCTTAGTGATTCGCCAGTATACCATTCTCCTTTTTTATTAA
>CAYJBD010000140.1:0-1969 GCA_964368465.1 uncultured Muribaculaceae bacterium | reverse complement strand
TAGGTATGTAGGTAATAGTGTATGGGACTATTACTTAGCTAGTAATGATTTTTATTTTGAAAGTGAGACTTTAACAGGTGATTTGATTACTAATTATAATTGGAATAAAAGTAGAGTATATTTTGATGTTAGTAATTTTATAGATGATAATGTTTCTGAAGATACGATTGAGTATACTGCAAAATGTGAAATTATATCATCATCAGTTGAAGGCCTTTCTTGTTCAGTTAATGGTAGTACTACTACTTATGTTAGTAGTATTGAAGCGCGTAATATTTGTATTAATACTAGTGCTGATGGTGTTGATGTTGATTTTTATGATGAGATGAAATGTAAGGAAGACGGTTACAAATGGTCTACAGAGAAAGAAAAGGATACTTTGTACTTTCAGGTTTTAGGACTTCCTACTACTGCTTCAAAAAGTGAAGTTGAAGTTAGGGTAACAGTTGAATCTACTTCTCCTTATGTAAAAACTTTAACAACTGATTTTTATCTACATAATGATTCGGTGGTTAAAAAAGAATTATTTTTAGAATATGAAAGTTATTCTGATTATGAGAAAATCATTGTTACTAATACTGGTGATAATAATAAATTAGTTTCTTTAGATTTTGATTCTAGTAAAATTAGAATCGAGCAAGACATTTGGGATAACGAAGTAGCTGATATAAATGGATTTATCAGTGGTATTGAGTTTAGTGTTGAAGCACATAGTAGCAGGGTTTTTTATTTTCATAAAACTAATAGTAGTATTGTGCTTAATGAAAGCGATTTTACTTTGACTGACTTGGATGATATTTATCCATATATAAGTAATGTTAGTTTATCTAGTTTATATAGTGCTACAGAAGTCGATCCTGTTGTATTTGATAATACTACTATTACTACTAATAACTGGTTTCAATATAGTTATTCTAATGTTTTGTATGAAGTTACAATAAAGAATGACTCTCCATATGATTATATAATGCGTGATATTGAAGAGACTGTGTATAATAAAAATATATCATTTAGATTAAACGAGTTCACTTATGGAACAACAATATCGGCTAATAGTGAAGTTACTTTTACAGTAACGCTTAGTAGTTTGATAAACAATCAAACTGGTAAGTTAGGTATAAGATTTTTATATACTCCACCTAATGAAGTTCCGCAAGTTGATACTGTTTTAGTTGGTGCTACTTCAGAAATAGGAACTTATATTAAGACAGGATTTTTTCCTAGTAGTGAGTCCAAAATAGTGGTTGATTTTACTTTTGATGAAAGAACAGGTCCATCTACATGGTTGTTTAGTTCGAGAAGAGCTTATAAAAATCAAATGCTTGGTGTAGCTTGGAATACTGGAGAAAGTTTATTGCAATTTCATAATGTTAGTTATAATTTGGGAAGTACTGGGTATCAAGAGGGTAATCGCTATGTGGCTGAAATAAGTAAGGAAGCATTGGTACTTAATGGTGTAACTTACTATAATCCACCTGATACAGTTTGGGTTAGTATTTTTGAATTTTATATGTTTGCTAATAATGAAGCTAGAACTGTAAGAGGTCACACTAATGGTCAAGCTACTATTCATTCAGCACAAATATATGAAAGTGGTGAATTAGTACTTGATGCTATTCCTGTTATTTTAGAAACCGGTGAGATTGTTTTTTGGAATAATATTAATGATTTACCATTAACTAATGTCGGTAAGTTAATACCTATTTACGAATAGTTTACAGTATATAAATATTTATAATATTCAAGTGGTTTTTATGTCAAAATATGTTATAATGTATATGATAGGAGTGATATGATGAAATTACCAATAAAGAATAAAGTGTTCAGAATTGTATTACTTATGTTAGCAAGTGGAATCGTTTTAACTTGCGGTTATACTTTTGCTAAGTATGTGGGAAATAATGTTTGGAATTATTATATTGAAAGTAATGGATTTTATTTTTCTAGTAATCGATTAGATGGAAAAGAC
>CAYJBD010000139.1:0-1970 GCA_964368465.1 uncultured Muribaculaceae bacterium | reverse complement strand
GGAGACACAGCAAGTATAGATACACCAGGCGCATTTGATATTAGATGGGTAGAAAGCAGTGTGACAGATTTAGGAACAGCTGCTTATACAGGAGATACAGTAGCAGAATGGTACACAAATTCAGCTTTTTGTTGGGGAAATACATGCGATGATCCAGCAACTAGAAATGATGCTGGAAATAGAGAATTAACAGGAATATGGGTAGGTAAGTTTGAAACAAGTACAACAGGTGGAGTAGAAACAAATGAAATACAACAGCCAATCATTAAACCAACAGTAACAAGTTGGCGAAATGTAAATATATCAAATATGTTTTACAGTGTACAGCAGTATATGAATAGTACAAATGGAGAAAATATTTTCGGGTTAAGTGGAGCAACGTATGATACGCATATGATGAAAAATACAGAATGGGGAGCAGTTGCTTATCTATCACAATCAAAATATGGAAAGTACGGGAATACTGATTACATTGGGCCTGATAAAGAAATAGCAATCAACAACTGTGAAGCGTCAATAACTGGTATAGGTGCAGATGCGGTAAATACATCATCGTCAAGTGGTACTTGTACAATAAATACATATGAAACTGAAAAAGGACAAACAGCATCTACTACAGGAAATATCTATGGAATATATGATATATCAGGGGGATCCGAAGAATACACAATGGGTAACATGCAAAACTCATCAGGAGATTTTTACAGCGCAAATTCAGGATTTTCTTCTCCTCCAGAATCAAAGTATTATAATAGTTATCCATATAATAGTTTATCAAGTAGTTATTCACATAGTATATTAGGTGATGCACTTGAGGAAACAGCAGGATTTTATAAAGATTATAAGTATTACTTCCACAAAACATATCCTTGGGCACAACGAAGTGCCAATTTTGCTCAACAAACCAATGCTGGAGCGTTTGCAATAATTACTTATTATGACGGAAAAGAAGTATCTAATAACAGCTTCAGAATTACAATAATTTCTTAGCACAAACAAGAGTTTTCTTTATAGATACTTTTGTTTTCTTTTTAAATCTGTAAAAATAAGTAAACAATCCTTGAAATAAGTTCTAATATTAGTTATAATTGGTTAAGACAAAATGGAGTGATAATAAATGGCATTAAAATATGATGAAAGTTCAATAAAAGTACTAGAGGGATTAGAAGCAGTTCGTAAAAGACCAGGTATGTATATAGGGTCTACTGATAAAAGAGGTCTACATCACCTAGTATGGGAAATAGTAGATAACTCTATCGATGAAGCTATTAATGGGTATGGAGATACTATTAAAATAACTATTCATAAAGATAAGAGTATTTCTATTTCTGACTTTGGTAGGGGTGTGCCTGTTGGTAAACATTCTACTGGTAAATCAACGCCTGAAGTTATCTACACAGTATTACATGCTGGTGGTAAGTTTGAATCAACTGGATATAAAGTATCGGGTGGATTACATGGTGTTGGAGCATCTGTTGTTAATGCTTTATCTAAATGGTTAGAAGTTAACATTAAAAAAGATGGTAAAGAATACTTAATTTCTTTTAAAGATGGTGGACACTTAGATAAACCACTTAAACAAATAGGGACAACTAATAAAAGTGGAACTACAGTTAGATTTTTACCAGATCCAACTATTTTTTCAACGACTAATTTTTCTTTTACAACTATTTGTGAAAGAATGCAAGAGTCAGCTTTTCTTTTAAAAGGAATGACTATCGAAGTTTATGATGAAGCCGATCAAAAAGGTGAAAAATATCACTATGAAGACGGTTTAATAGCATTCGTTGAATATCTAAATGAAGATCGTAAAGTATTACATAGACCTGTTATGTTTTCAGGAGAAAAAGATAGTATCGAAGTTGATATTGCTATGCAGTATACCGATACATATAATGAAAATATTATCTCATTTGTTAACAATGTTAAAACAAGTGATGGTGGTACCCACGAAGTAGGATTTAAAACAG
>CAYJBD010000138.1:0-1986 GCA_964368465.1 uncultured Muribaculaceae bacterium | reverse complement strand
TATTATCAAGTGCATCTTGAACTTCTTTACACATGATATGTGGCAAAATACTTGTATATAAACTTCCCATACTAACGATAACTAAATCAGCTTCTTTAATGGCAACTAAAACTTCTTTAACTACTTTTGGCTCTTTCTTATAAAATATTCGTTTATAGTTTTTTCTAGCAGCTGTAATTTCAGCTTCACCTTCTACTACTTCCCCATCAACAGTTTCACCCATCAAAGTAATATCATGATCCTCAGAAATTGGCAAAACAATGTGTCTCACATCTAAAAGAGTAGATAAACACTTAATCGAGTCTTTTAGACTTCCTGTCATATCCATCATAGCTGTAAGAATTAAATTACCTACTGAATGTCCATTTAAATCACTAAAAGTATTAAAACGATACTCTAACATATCTTTAATAACTTGTTCACTACTAGACAAATTAGAGATAACTTTTCTAATATCTCCAACTGCTGGAATATTAAATTCTTCTCTTAATTTACCAGTACTTCTACCATTATCTGAAACTGAAATAACTGCTGTAATATCAACAGGAAAATCTTTTAAAACACTTAAGATAGCCGAGCTACCATGCCCTCCACCTAAAACTACTATTTTTTTATACATACTAATCACCCACTATAATTATACACCAAAATACAAAAAAAAAGTAACAATATATTACTTTTTTAAATACTTTTCCAAAGAAGTAGCAGCGATTGCCCCTTCTCCACTAGCAGTTACAAGTTGATAAACATCTTTTTGAATAACGTCTCCACAAGCAAATATACCTGCTACCTTTGTTTCCATTTTACCATTTACATTTACATATCCATATTCATTTAAAATATCATACTTAGCAAACATTTTAGAATTAGGAACAGCACCAATAAATAAAAATGCTCCATCTATATCAAGTACTGTTTCAGTATCAGTTTTACAATTATAAAGTTTTACCTTATCTAAAGTATCTTGACCAATATATTCAACTACTTCACTATTATAAATAATTTCTACATTATCCAAGTTTTCTAACTCGTCAATACGTTCTTCATCAACATTACTTCTAAATTCATTCCCACGATGAACTAATGTCACTTTTTTACAAATATCTGCTAAAAAAAGACTTTCACCAACAGCAGAATTACCACCACCCACAACTAAAACTTCTTTATCTTTATAAAGAGCTCCATCACAAGTAGCACAATAACTAATTCCTTTACCAATAAATTTATCTTCATTTTCTATTTTTAAACTTCTAGGACTACGTCCTGTAGCAATAACCACAGCTTTTGCTCTATATTCACCATTAGCTGTTTTAACTAGTTTCTCTATACCATTATCAATAACATCTACTGCCGATTCATACTTAAAATCTATTTTCAAATTATTAACTTGCTCATATATTGAATAAGCTAAATCAGCTCCATTAATACTACTAAAACCAGGATAATTTTCTATCTTATAAGCCTTTGTAAGTTGACCACCCGGTGTATCAGCTTCCATAATCATTACATTCAAATCACTTCTTTTTAAATAAATAGCAGCACACATCCCAGCTATACCACTACCTATTACAATTGCATCATACTTGTTGCTCATCAATCTTTATCTCCTTATACAAATTTTCAAAATGACTACCCTTTAGTCCTTTAATAAATAAAACTAATCCAATAACAAATAAGATAACTGAAGTAACTTGAGCTATTCTTAAAGGTCCAACATATAAAATATATGTATCATTACGAGAAGCTTCAATTATAAATCTTCCAGCTGAATACCACATTAAATAAAATCCTGTTAACTGTCCATTTTTCAAATATTTATATTTTCTAATTATTAATAAAGCAACAAATCCAAATAAATTCCATATAATCTCGTATAAAAACATTGGTTGTCTATAAGCTCCATCAATATACATTCCATCAACAATGAACTCAGGAACACCTTGCTCTAAAAGAGCTTCTTTAGTAGTAATCATTCCATAAACTTCT
>CAYJBD010000137.1:0-1998 GCA_964368465.1 uncultured Muribaculaceae bacterium | reverse complement strand
TTAAAACATTTTCCCCTCTAAAACGAGCATTAACTAATTTATCAGTTATAACATTATTATCATCAGTTTCAACAGTTGATTGTGATATAACATTATCTTGTTCTTCATCTGCTGTCATATAAACAACTTCATCAGTTATTTTACTATCAACAACTTTACGATAAGGAGTCATAATAAATCCATATTCATTTATTTTTGCATAACTTGCTAATGATGTAATAAGACCGATGTTAGGTCCTTCCGGAGATTCAATAGGACAAATACGTCCATAGTGAGATGCATTAACGTCACGCACTTCAACACCTGCTCTATCTCTAGATAAACCACCTGGCCCTAAAGCAGATAAACGACGTTTATTAGTAAGTTCAGCAACCGGATTAGTTTGATCCATGAATTGTGATAATTGCGACGAACCAAAAAACTCTTTCATAGCTGCAGTAACAGGTCTAATATTAATTAATGTTTTAGGAGTTACTTCTTCCATTTCTTGAGTAGTCATTCTCTCACGAATAACTCTTTCCATACGACTAACACCAATACGGAATTGATTTTGTAAAAGTTCCCCAACTTGACGAATACGACGATTTCCTAAATGATCGATTTCATCAAAGTTCCCTACACCATGTAATAAGTTTAAATAGTAAGAAACAGATGCAAAAATATCAGAAGTAGTCAATCTGTTCTCTTCAATAGACTGATCATTACCAATAACGATAAGTTTCTCTTTCTTATTAGTAGGATTATATATTTTAATTTCTTGAATCTTATTAAATGTATCTAAATCTTCATTGATTTTTACTTCTTTAATATAAGCACCAGTTGCAAATACTTCTCCAAGTTGGTCAAAAACATCTTTATTTACAACAGTACCTTTAGGAATAACAACTTCTTTATCAACAACTATATCCTCAGCTAAAGTTTGATTTAATAAACGATCCATTAAATTTAATTTACGATTAAATTTATAACGACCAACTTTTGCTAAATCATACTTAAACGGATCAATAAATCTAGTAATAAGTTGATTCTTAGAAGAATCTAAAGTTGCAGGTTCACCTGGTCTAAGCTTTTCATATATTTCAATTAAAGCCTCATCAGTATTTTTAGTAGAATCTTTAACAATAGTATTTTTTAAATATTCATCTTCTCCAAATACTTTAAAGATATCTTCATCAGTAGATAAACCGAAAGCACGCAACAATGTAGTCATAGGTACTTTTCTCGTACGATCGATTCTAACGTATAGCACATCTCTAGCATCTACTTCAAATTCTAACCATGTTCCTCTAGTTGGAATAATTTGTGAAGTTATTAACTGTCTACCATTTTTATCAATTTCATGATTAAAGTAAACACTAGGAGAACGAATTAATTGCGAAACAATAACACGTTCTGCTCCATTAATAACAAACGTCCCACTATCAGTCATAATCGGCATATCTCCCAAGAAAATCTCTTGTTCCTTAACTTCTCCAGATTCATGATTAAAAAGACGCACATCCACTTTTAAAGGTGCAGAATAAGTCGACTCGCGATCTCGACTTTCTTTAATACTATATCTAGGTTCTTCAAAATGATAATCTTCTACCTGTAAAGACCATTTCCCTGAAAAATCTTCAACTGGAAATAAGTCGTTAAAAACTTCTCCAATTCCTTTTTCAGTAAACCATTGATATGATTTCTTTTGGATTTCTAATAAATCCTTTAACTCATAACTATTTCTAATTTTCGAAAAACTTCTTCTTTTGCGGCGATCACCACAATTAATTACTTTATAAGCCATTAAATTCACCCCTACAATCAAATATTATTAAAACAAAAAAGCTGCAACAAACCATAAGTTTTCATGCTATTTCCGTAAGAAAATAACAAGTTGCCAATTTATATTATAAGCACAAATCAACTAACAAGTCAATCAAAATGTGCACACAATAGCAAAAAAACCTTTACTTTTATCTAACACCTCAACATTATACTCTTTTTCTAAGTCGGATATTA
>CAYJBD010000136.1:0-2012 GCA_964368465.1 uncultured Muribaculaceae bacterium | reverse complement strand
TTGACTAAAAATGAATATATTGTTAATATGAAAAATAAGGTTGTTTATAAATATATAGATGAACCAGCTGAAGTTATTGATAAGGATGGGTCTGTTGATAATAACCCTTTATCTAACTTGAGTGAAGCCGAAATTTTGTTTGGTGATATAGTTGAATATGAGAATTAAGAAAAGAGGAATGTTATATGAATATGCAAGCGTTAATGAAACAAGCTCAATCTATGCAAAAGGAAATGATGAAATCTAAAGAAGAAATCGATAATACTACATTTTTAGAAGAAAATGAAATGGTTAAATTAACGATTAATGGTAAGAAAGAAATCTTATCTGTTGAGATTATAAATAAAAATGATTTCGAGATGGATGATTTAGATATGTTAGAAGATTTATTAGTTGTAGCTTTAAATAAAGCTAATCAACAAGTAGATGCTTTAACTGAAAAAAAGATGGGCAAATTTAGTTCTATGCCTGGAATGTTTTAGGGGTTTTATATGTATCCTAAAGCAATAGAAGAATTAATAGAAAGTTTGAAATTTTTACCTGGAGTAGGTGGTAAAACTGCAGAGAGATACTGTTTTTCTGTTATGGAAATGGATGATGACAGAGTTGATATTCTTTTAGAGAGTATTAAGTCTGTTAAAAAGAATATAAAAAAGTGTTCTGTATGTAATTCTTTGACGGATAATGATATTTGTAATGTTTGTAGTGATACTACTAGAGACTCTTCTATACTTTGTGTAGTGGAAGATTATAAATCTGTTGTATTATTTGAAAAATTAGGAACTTTTAGGGGTTATTATCATGTTCTTAATAGTTTAATAAATCCTTCTGAAGGTATTAACCCAGAGGATATTGGTTTAGAAAAATTATTAGATAGAATTAAAAATAATAATTTTAGTGAGGTTATTATAGCAGTAAAACCTTCGATTGAGGGGGAAACTACATCTTTATATATAAGTAGAGTATTAGATGATTCTAATATTTCTGTTACTCGTTTAGCAAGTGGTATTCCTATGGGTGCTGATATGGAGTATGTTGATATTATGACTTTGGAAAGAGCAATTAATGATCGTAAAATAATATCATAATTTTATATTTATTTCATAGTTTATATAGAGGTGAACTATGAAATATATTATTGGTTTTGCAAAAAGATTTGTTTTAGGAGCATTTATTTTATATGGTTATAATTTGATTTCAGTATCTTTTAATTTAATTGTACCTATAAATATATATTCAGTTAGTATAATGGGACTTGCAGGTATACCTGGTCTCTTTGCTCTTGTTTTTATAAAAATAATAGCGTTTTGAGGTGATTTTATGGTTACTAGTTTTAAAGAAAATCAACATGATGATCATGTTCTATATAGTTATTTACTGGATTCTATTAGTAAGCGTGGTATTGTATCTCATGCTTATATATTTGAATATGATGATTATGATAGTGCATATAATTTTGTAAAGAAATTTGCAAAATTTTTATTATGTCCTTCTTTAGATGATAATAATACTGTAGGTTATTTGATTGATAATAATCAATATAAGGATTATTATGAAATTAAAACAGATAATCAATATATAAAGAAAGAAGAAGTGTTGAATTTACAAAGTGAATTTAAAACAAAACCTATTAATAAACACAAAGTGTATGTAATTACTGATGCTTCAAAACTGAATAAATCCTCTGCTAATACTCTACTTAAATTTTTAGAGGAACCTGAGGATGGTATTGTAGCAGTTTTGTTATGTAAAAATAAGTATCAATTGATAGAAACTATTAGGTCTATTTTAGTGTGTGAAACTATATTAATGATTATTTCCGAATATTTGGGATGTAATGAACCTGTCTCTGTGGAAGAAAAAATATTATCTAAAATAGAAAAAGGTGATATAATTAAATTGGCGTTGGTTATATATGATTATATAACGATATTGAAATATAACGTAAATCTAAAATTAGCAAATGATAAGTTTATTTTAGATTTAATTGGAGTGATTACATGTACGAAGTA
>CAYJBD010000135.1:0-2088 GCA_964368465.1 uncultured Muribaculaceae bacterium | reverse complement strand
TGATACGATACAAGAGTTATATGAATATATTACTTTAGGTAACTTTAGAGAAGGTAATGGTTCAGTTAGTACATTTGATGTTCGTAATGATTACTTAGAATTATTCAAAGCTTCTTTATCTTTTGGTAATAGAAGACTTAAGGTTGTAATTGATCCTGGTAATGTTACTACTAGTATTATTGCTAAAGAGTTATATTCTTTGTTTCCATTTGAGTTAATTAGTATTTGTGATGAGAATGACGGAACTTTTCCTAACCATCATCCTGATCCTTGTGTTGAGAGTAACTTAGTTATGCTTAAGAATAAAGTATTAGAAGCAGGAGCAGATATTGGTATTGCTTTTGATGGGGATGTAGATAGAGTAGGTATTATTGATGAGTTAGGTAATTATATTCCAACTGATTTATATATGATTATTATGATTAGGGATATGATTAATAAGGTTACTAATAAATCTTTCTTATACGATGTTAAGTGTAGTAAAGCGTTGGAAGATGAAATCGTTAAATTGGGCGGTACTCCTTATTGTTATCGTACTGGTAATTCTTATACTAAAAGTGAAACGGCTGGGATTGATGCTCCTTTAGGTGGAGAGTTATCTGGTCACGTTTACTTTAGAGATAAATTCCCTGGATTTGATAGTGGTTTGTATGCTGGTCTTAGAATGGTTGAGTTATTATCTCATTCTGATAAAAAGTTATCGGAATTATTACTTGGAATTGAGGAGTATCATTCTACTGATGAAATTAAAATTAAGTCACCAGATAATATTAAGAATACTGTAGTTAGTAAAGTTAAAGATTATGCTGATAGTAAAGGTTATAAGTATTTAGATATAGATGGTATTAAAGTGTTATTTGAGGATAGTTGGGCTTTGATAAGAGTATCTAATACTGGACCTAATATTACTGTTAGATTTGAAGCTAGAACTTATGAGAGATTAGAACAATTACAAGAAGAATTTATGACTATCATTAATAAGAATAATATTGAAATATTATAAAAAAAGAGCAACTATTAATTTAGTTGCTTTTTAGTTCTTGATATATATCTACTGGGAATCTATGTTGATCATCTTCTAGTTGTTTCATTTCCTCTGTTGTAATTAGAAAGAAATCGTGACCTAGAACATCAGAGCCGTCTAACGTTACTGGGTCATCCCATGTTAGATCTAGATTCACCCATTGATTGTTTATATATAGGGCATTCCATATATGGTTTTCACTAGCTACTTTGAAATTAGGTATATCTAGTTTGTCTAAGTAAATAGCCATAAGATCTGTATATCCTGAACAGATTGCATATCCTTCAAATAAAGGACCATATGCTGTATCTGAACGATAATTGATTATTTGGTGATCACTTCTATCTGTATCATATTTAGTATGGTTTATAATGTAGTTATGTAACTCTTTTATGTTTTCTTCATTTGATAGAGTAGGATCAACTATTTCATTAAATATTTTAGTTGCTTCACTTTCTATAACGTTGATATCTGAATCTGTATAAGTATGATTAATGGTAATATCTACTTTACCTAAAGTATCATACTGTGTTGATACATGTTTAAAACCATTATAAGTATGAACATAATTATTAACATGAGATAGTAGTGTTTGATTACTTGCTAGTACTTCAACGTCAGTTAAACAATCTACATACTCACTGTGACAATAAAAAGTGAATTCATTTACCCCAGAATTAATAACTGTATAGTAAATGTTTAATAAATGTTGATAGTTTTTTGGTTCAAAGTCATCAGTAATTTGAACAAACATATAATCAACATCTTTATAGTATGGATCATCATAATTTAGGGTTGATACAACTTGTTCTTTAACAAATAGATCAACATACATTTTAACTAGTTCTTCACGATATGTAAAACAGAATCCTAACGTTATCATTAAAATTCCAACGACAACTGCCTTTTTCATATTTTCCCCTTATTCAAAAAATGAAGTAATATTAATTACTTCACTGTATTTGTTAATTTAGTTAATCTTGATTTGTTTCTAGCTGCTTTATTCTTATGAACAAGACCAGATGAAGTAGCTTTATCGATTTTTTGTAAAGCGATATTTAAAT
>CAYJBD010000134.1:1582-2123 GCA_964368465.1 uncultured Muribaculaceae bacterium | reverse complement strand
CTTCGCGCTAACCCACTACTTTGTAACTGTAATATCTCTTCACAAATTTCTTTTTTCAATACTTCATTACTAGAAACAAAAGGATACATTGGATAAGTTCTATCAATAACCTCACTATCATCTATTTCAAAAGAAGTTATATCATATATAATATTACTATCACTAATAAAATTACTATTATTAATTCTATCATGTACTAATCTATCAACATCTATATCAGTATAAACTAATCTACTAGAAAAGTCATATTCTAAACTTTCTTCTAAAACAGAACCATTCTCACAAATAAGTAAATGACCTGAAAACACAAGATCAGAACTAGATTCATTGACCCCACTAGAACTATAAACATAAGCTCCAATCTCTTTCGCACTAGTCATACTAACTAAATTCCTACGATATTCTCTTTTACCAATAATCTCTGGCGATGCAGATGGATTTAAAATAATAGTCGCCCCATTCAAACTATGTTCAATAGAAGGACAATTAGGCATCCATAAATCTTCACATACTTCAACTGCAAACTTAACGTTTTTATTAA
>CAYJBD010000134.1:327-1572 GCA_964368465.1 uncultured Muribaculaceae bacterium | reverse complement strand
TAACGACTAATACTAACGTCTTGTCCTAAAATATTAATATGTTTATTTTTAATAGACTTAGAAGAAGAAAACCAACGCTTCTCATAAAACTCATTATTATTAGGAATAAAAGTCTTAGGAACAATACCAAGTATTTTACCCTTATTTATAACAACTCCTACATTATATAATAAATCTTCATGTTTTAAAGGCATACCTACTACAACACAAATATCTAATTTACTAGTAGCATTAATTATTTTATTCAAACCATTAAGTGCTTCTTCTAATAAAACATCTTGTCTAAATAAATCACCACAAGTATAACCAGTAATAGATAACTCAGGTGTACAAAGTATTTTAATACCTTTTTTACTAGCTAATTTAATATCTTCAATTAACTTAGTAACATTAAAATCAATGTCACATACCCTCATCTCACTAGCTAAACTACCTACTTTAATAAAACCATATTCTCTCATTATTTACCTCGCTCTTTCAACCATTTTTCTACATGCCACAACAGTCCACATCCCCCACCAATATCATCTTGACCAGCAGGATCAAACACTCTTACATTATACCCTAATTCTAAAAATCTATTTTGAAACTCTTTAATAATATTCAACTTTCTAAAAGATGCATCTTTCATATTCTCATCTTTAGAACATACGACACTAAAAGTAAAATTAAATATAACTGGTGAAAACAAATCACTTAATTCTTTAAAATTAATATCATAGTTATTAGTGCCATCAATACAATAATTTAAAAATGGTTTTCTCCCTGTTTCTCTGTACCATATTATACCAGCATCTCTAATCTTCTTCAAATTCATTTTCTTCTTAAAAGGAATTAATATATTTCTTTCTTCATCATTTGATTTATGTATAGAAAACTGCAATCCTATTTTATCTATTTCTTTAGAAAGATTAATAATTTTATTAAAAACTTCATCATTATCTACTCCAATAGTAGATAATAATAATTCTACATTATTAAATCTTTCATGTAAAATTCTAATTGCTTTTTCTACTTCATCCCAGTTTAACATAGGTTCACCCATACTCATAAACATAATTTGAAATTTCTTGCACTTATCATTTATATCATTAATTAAACCTTTATCAGTCAATACTGTAATAAGTTGACAAACTATTTCTTCACTAGTTAAATTTCTAACAAATCTAGAACCTGTTCCACAAAAAGTACATCCAACTGGACAACCACTTTGTACACTACAACAAATAACTGTTCTCTCATAAA
>CAYJBD010000134.1:0-317 GCA_964368465.1 uncultured Muribaculaceae bacterium | reverse complement strand
CAATCATATCTTCTTTATTAAAGATATACTTCCAAACATTACCTTCACTACTCTCAAATACTTTATATTCCATAACTACCTCTTCTTCAAATAATTCTTACTTTTCTCAAATATATAAGCAGAGTTAAGTCCACTCATATACCCAAGAGAAATAAGTTCTTCTACTTCATCTTTATTAAAAGTCATAAAACGAATAAACTCACCTTCATCTAATGACTGTTCTTTTATTTTCTTAACATCTAGTCCTAAGAAATAACTATTTAACGCCCCTGAACAACCTTGATCTTGATAAAAAGATCCTAATTTTATAATATTAT
>CAYJBD010000133.1:0-2149 GCA_964368465.1 uncultured Muribaculaceae bacterium | reverse complement strand
ATATGGCACGTATAAAAGGTGTAGATATTCCAAATAATAAACAAGTTTGTATAGCGCTAACTTATATTTATGGGATTGGAAGAAATTTAGCATTAAATATTTTAAAAGAAGCTAACGTTGATGCAGCTAAGAAAGTATCAACATTAGATAATGACGAATTAGCTAAAATTCGTGACGCAGTATCTAAACATTTAACTGAAGGTGATTTAAGAAGAGAAATCACTATGAACATCAAAAATGAAATGGAAATCAATTCATATAGAGGAACTCGTCATAAAAAAGGTTTACCAGTAAGAGGACAAAGTACTAGAAGTAATGCTAGAACTCGTAAGGGTAAAGTTAAAAAAGTAGTAGCAAATAAAAAGAAAGTGTAATTCACTAAATCTTTAAAGGAGGTTAAACTATGGCTTATAAAACAAGAAAAAGAAAAGTTAAAAAGAATGTGCCTGAAGGTGTAGCACACATTCATTCTACATTTAATAATACAATAACTACTATTACAGATAAAGAAGGAAATGCAATCAGCTGGGCATCTAGTGGAGCATTAGGTTTCAAAGGAAGTAAAAAATCAACTCCGTTTGCTGCTGGTATAGCTGCAGAAGCTGCAGGAAAAGCTGCATATGATATTGGAATGCGTAAAGTAGAAGTTTTTGTTAAAGGACTAGGTCAAGGTAGAGAAACAGCTATCAGATCACTTCAAACTGCTGGATTAGAAGTTACAGCTATTACAGATGTAACACCAATTCCACATAATGGATGTCGTCCACCAAAACGCCCACGCGGGTAATCAAAAGGGAGGTTAGTTTCATGTTAGAATTTGAAAAACCAATTTACAAAACTACAAATTATGTAGAAAATAATTTTTACGGAAAGTTTGAATTAGAACCACTAGAAAGAGGTTTCGGTACTACTTTAGGAAATGCATTGAGAAGAGTTATGTTATCTTCATTACCAGGTAGTGCAATTACTAGTGTAAAAATTGAAGGTGCCCTACATGAGTTTCAAACTCTTGAAGGAGTAGCAGAAGACGTTACTACAATTATGCTTAACTTAAAAGGAGTAGTTGTAAAAAACTATTCTAATGAAGAAAGAACAATTCGTATTAATGTTAAAGAAGAAAAAGTCGTAACAGCAGCAGATATTGAACATGATGCTGATATCGAAATAATGAATCCAGACCACGAAATTGCTACATTAAGCAAAGGTGGTAGCTTAGTTATTGAAATGACAGTTACTAACGGACGCGGATATGTTAAAAGCGAAGAAACAAAAAGATTACTTGATAACAAAAAAGTGGGAATGCTTGCAATGGATGCATTATACTCACCAATTGAAAGAGTATCTTATGAAGTAGAAAGCGCTCGTGTTGGACAAAATGAAAGTTATGACAAATTAGTGTTAGAAGTTTGGACTAATGGATCAATCAAACCAGAAGAAGCAATCGCTCTAGCATCAAGAATCGTTATTGAACATTTCAACATTCTTACAGATTTAAGTAATATTGCTGACATGACAGGAATGATGATTGAAAAATCAGAAGATCCAAAAGTAAAAGCATTAGAAACAACAATTGAAGATTTAGATTTCTCTGTTCGTGCTTATAACTGTTTAAAAAGAGCAGGTATTCATACATTGCAAGATTTAGTTAATAAGAGTGAAACAGATATGATGAAAATCAGAAATCTTGGTAAAAAGTCATTAAAAGAAGTATTAGACAAAATTAGAGATATGGGACTTCTATTAAGAGACGAAGACTAATATAAGGAGGAATTATCATGGCATATAGAAAATTAGGTGTAACTAATAAACATAGAAAATCTATGCTTGCTACGTTAACAAAACAACTAATTTTAAATGAAAAAATTACTACTACTGTAACTAGAGCTAAAGAATTACGTCGTGTTGCTGAAAAGTTAATTACTCAAGGTAAAGACGGATCATTAGGTGCTAGAAGAAGAGCGTTAGCTGCTGTTCACAATGATAAAGCAGTTGTAGAAAAAGCTTTCACAACACTAGCAGAACGTTATGCTAATAGAAACGGTGGATATACAAGAATTTTAAAACTTGATGAACGTCGTGGAGATGATGCTTTAATGGTTATTATCAGTTTAGTTAATGATGATGCTAAAGTTGAAGAAGTAAAAGAAGT
>CAYJBD010000132.1:853-2212 GCA_964368465.1 uncultured Muribaculaceae bacterium | reverse complement strand
CTAGCACTCTAATTACTCAAGTGCTAATATTATTATATGTCAATAATTAGCACTTGTCAATATTAATTGCTAAAAATATTCGACAAAAAAAGATTACTACTTTTTATAGTAATCTCTAATACAATTATTATATTGAGAAGGTAACGATTTAACAAGTATAGGTGTCTTTTTAAGAATACTTTCTTTATTTTCTTGTACAACACTACGTAAATCAAAATCTTTAGAAAAATGTATTATTTCTGTATCCATATCAGGTAAAATTATATTAGAAACAATCTCATCATTCCCAACATGACCTAAAGAAACATTTATTTCCGTATTAGGAATTCCTACACTAAATCCATCAACATCGAAATAACGAGAATCATCAAATTCACTTTTAAAATAATCACTAGCTCGCACCATCAATTCAAAAGTACTTTCTAACTCTTCATTAAAATTATCTTTCAAAAAATTAACTGTAGGAAAATGCATTAACTCTGTTCCTTTAGTAAAAACCTTGTTATTCTCATCATATTCAACTAGCAAATTATCAATTCCTCTTTTCTTAAGGTCGAAAGTAATTCCTAGTTCACTAAGTTTAAAACTAGAATAAAAACTAACATTATTAATTTTAGAAGCTTTATTAAAAGAACCCATTTTTTTATTAATAGTACTAGCTAATTCTACTTCTTTAGCAGCCAAACCAAACGTCTTCATTTTCTCTTCAACTATATTTTTAAAATCAAATAAACTCATCTTTTCTTCAGTAATACTGATATCATCACCATCAAGTATTCTATCTATATTATTTTTAACTTTGTATACATCCCATTTCATAGTATACCTCCTGTAAAAGATATTTTATTATAAACACAAATATAAGTCAACAAAAAAAGATAGTAAACTATCTTTCTCCTTCTTCTAACATATTAGTAATCAGTATCCCGTATCCTCTATCACTATCATTTACAATAACATGCGTAACTGCTCCAATTATTTTGTTATTTTGCAATATCGGACTACCACTCATACCTTGTACTACTCCACCTGTCTTTTCAAGCAAAGTAGCATCAGTTATTTCAAATAAAATATTTTTAATATCATCTTTAGTATCTACAGATAGAATATTAATAGTAAACTCTTCTACCAAATCATCATTCAAAACAGTATATATCAAAGCTTCCCCTAAAACTATTTCATCACTATCAGCAACTCCCACTAGTTTCTTATCAGGTAATTCATCAGTATAAATACCAAATATACCACTTTCTTCATTTTTAGAAACAGATCCATAAACTTCATCTTTATTAAATTCTGCTTCTTTAGATCCAGGATCACCATTACTACTCTTATCAATACCTACAATATCAGATTCAA
>CAYJBD010000132.1:0-843 GCA_964368465.1 uncultured Muribaculaceae bacterium | reverse complement strand
TATCAAATCTCTCAGTAGTTGTTTTTTCTAATATTTCATGACCTAAAGCTCCATATATTTTAGTTTCAGGATCAATATAAGTTAATGTTCCAATTCCAGTAATTGTATCTTTTAAATAAAGACCAGTTTTGTAAACCCCATTAGAATCTTTAACCATTTCAAAATCAATTGTATGAGTTTTATCATCTCTTATAAACTCAACAGAAACACTATTATTACTATTATCCATAATAGTAACTATCTCTTCTATTGAACCTACATAAGTATCATTGACTTTAGTTATTCTATCACCTATTTTAAAACCTGCTTTTTGTCCAATATAGCTGGACCCAACCTCATAGAAACCAACAATCAACACACCATCAGAATTAACCTCAATACCAATATTTTCTCCACCAATAATAACTTTATCAGAGTATGCTAAAACATTTATTGGAGAGAATAAGAGAAGGACTAACAATAATAGTAGCTTTTTTTTAAAATTCATCTTTTTCTCCTTTTAAATAAACACTACAGTATTATTATGGAAACAAATACAAAAAATATAATTACTTATATTTACCAAATATAGAAAAATTTAACAAAAAAAGACTGAATAATCAATCTTTAAAAGTCATTTTAATTCAAGTATTTCACTCTCAGTCAAACCAGTTACTTTAGTAATTACTAAAATATCGATATTTTCATTTAACATATTCCTAGCAATAGCAAGACTCTCTTCTTTTTTACCTTGTTCTAGACCTTGTTCTAAACCTTTAGCACGTCCTTCAATAGTCGCATCTTCTATCGCTTGTCTTAATTCTGTATTTCGATCAAGTTCTTGTAATTCTACTTGTTGTATTA
>CAYJBD010000131.1:1953-2220 GCA_964368465.1 uncultured Muribaculaceae bacterium | reverse complement strand
TTCTGGGTGAAATTGACAAGCAATAAAATGTTTATGTGTAGGTATTTCGATAATTTCTACTAATTCTACTTTATCATTGATTCCAGAAAAGACCATTCCTTTTTCTTCTAGTAAGTGTTTGTATTTGTTGTTAAATTCATAACGATGACGATGTCTTTCTTGTATGAGATTTTCTTTGTATGCTTGCTTTGCAAGTGTGTCTTGTTTTATTTTACAACCATAATTTCCTAAACGAAGAGTTCCTCCCATATTATGTATTGATTTTTG
>CAYJBD010000131.1:1505-1943 GCA_964368465.1 uncultured Muribaculaceae bacterium | reverse complement strand
TTATTTTCCCTTGCGTATTGGCAAGCTTTTATTTTTCCGTTAATACCTCTAGTACCAAAACCACCTGGTATTAATATTCCTTTTGTGTTTTTAAATATTTCTTTTAAATCAATATCATTTTCTAAATCTTCTGAATTAACCCATTTAATATTAATTTTTGTATTATATTTGTAACCTGCGTGTTTTAGTGATTCTTTTACAGAAAGATAAGCGTCTTCTAGTGATATATATTTACCTACTAGTGCTATTTCTATTTCGTCTTTTAAGTTGTCAACTGTATTAATTAAATCTTTCCAATATTTCAAATTGCTTTTCTTATTATCTAAGTTAAATTGTTTTAAAATTATTTCTTCAATATTTTGAGTGTGAAAGTTAATTGGTATTTGATATATATTTGGTACATCTACTGCTTCAATTATGTTCTCTTTTGGAATACTG
>CAYJBD010000131.1:760-1440 GCA_964368465.1 uncultured Muribaculaceae bacterium | reverse complement strand
TTCCATTCTAAATTGTCTTAGACTTTCCATCATTACTGATGATTCTATGTCTCCAACTGTACCTCCTATTTCAGTTAGGATAATATCTGCTTTTGAAGAAGAAGCTGCTTCATATACTTTGTTTTTTATTTCATTTGAGATATGAGGAATAATTTGAATAGTAGCGCCTAAGTAATCCCCACGTCTTTCTTTTTCGATAACAGAAGAATATATTTTTCCGTTTGTTATATTAGAAGTGTAATTTAGCTCTTCATCAATAAATCTTTCATAGTGACCTAAATCTAAGTCAGTTTCACATCCGTCAGCTGTTACGAATACTTCTCCATGTTGAATTGGATTCATAGTCCCTGGATCAACATTCATATAAGGATCAAACTTTTGCATAAAAACTTTATAGCCTTTAGCTTTGAGTAATAGAGCAATTGATGATGCGGTTATTCCTTTACCAAGTCCAGAACAAACTCCGCCAGTAATAAAAATATATTTAGTCATTTTACACCTCCTAATGATTATATATACATTATTGATTATATCAAAGTGACTAATATATGACAATAACAAGATATTTATTAGACATAGAAATAAATATATTATATACTTAATTATAGGTGATAATATGAAAGTTATAGTTACAGATTTAGATGGGACATTATATTGTGATGATAAGTCAATGGAAGAAA
>CAYJBD010000131.1:0-750 GCA_964368465.1 uncultured Muribaculaceae bacterium | reverse complement strand
AGAAAATAAGAAGAGTGCTGATTTATTTAGAGAAAGAGGTAATCTTTTTATTATGGCAACTGGCCGTAATTTGACATCATTACTTAGTGTTGTTGAACCTTTTAAATTTACTTTTGATTATTATATATGTAATGATGGATCAAAAATTTATGACAAAGATTTAAATATTATTTATGAAGAGTTTATTGATAAAGCTACTATTAATAAAGTTATTTCTTTGATTGATGATAATAATTGTATACTTGATTGGCAGTTAGATAATGGCATTAGTTATTCTAAAGATATTACTTCAAATATAGTAGCTATTAATGCACCAATGGTAGATTATAAAGAATGTTCTTTTTTGCTTAAGAAAGTATTAAATGAAGTGGATGGAGTTAGGGGATATTTAAGTAGATCTTATATTAATTTTTTAAATAAATCTATTAATAAGAGTACTGCTATTAAAGTATTAGAAGATAAATTTAATTTATTTAAAGAAGATATTTATACAATAGGTAATGATGTTAATGATATGGAAATGCTGGTTAATTATAAT
This sequence comes from uncultured Muribaculaceae bacterium, assembly GCA_964368465.1. Classification (GTDB taxonomy): domain Bacteria; phylum Bacillota_I; class Bacilli_A; order RF39; family UBA660; genus CARZYU01. The sequence continues at coordinate 212 of CAYJBD010000131.1, read as the reverse complement.
GGATGTAAGATGAGTGATAGTTTAAGTGTCTTAGATATTTTAAATATAAAGACTTATGATAGTGTTAAAGATTTGATCGAAGAGATTTCTTAAATGAAGTCTTTTTTTTTGCATATATTTAAATATGGATAATTTTGTTTTAGAATTAATGAATGATTTTGGATATTTAGGGATGTTTTTAGGAATGGTATTAGAAGCTATTATAATTATTT
>CAYJBD010000130.1:1856-2227 GCA_964368465.1 uncultured Muribaculaceae bacterium | reverse complement strand
TTTTAACTATATATTTATGATTCTTTAAATATTCAATCAGTAATAATAAATCTTTTCTATTAACACTCTTTATTTTTAATGTTTCATTTATACCAACTTTATCAATTAAATAATTAGCAAATCTCTTACTAACTAATTCTCTTAAATAAGTTATCACTAGTTTATCTCTATTTATTTCTAATAGCTTTTCTAAATCATTAATATGAGGAAGAAAATCAATAACTATTTCTTTTGCTTTATTCAAATAAATAAACTCACTAATTTTCATAATAGAAACTCCACTTAATCCAACATGAGTAAATAATAGATTACCACTCTTTTTAACTTTAGGAATACTAACTACTACATTATCAAAAGAAGTACCAGCAAGT
>CAYJBD010000130.1:0-1809 GCA_964368465.1 uncultured Muribaculaceae bacterium | reverse complement strand
ATAACAGGTTGATTTAAATCAGAAGCAAACACTAAATGATCACCACTACTACCTAATTGTTTAAAAGAAGCACCACCAGTAGCTATTACTAAATGACGACAACTATAACTTTCTTTATCACAGTTCACTGTATAATAATCACCATTCTTTATAATAGAAATAACTCTACTATTATATTTAATTTTATTTTTAATATTATTTACTAAGTAATTGACTATATCACTTGCCTTATCAGAAACAGGAAATATTTGGTTATCTTTCTCTTCTTTTAAAGGGATTTTAAAATAACTCATCACTTCCCTAGGACCAAATTTATAAATAGTACTATATAAATATTTCTTGTTATAAGATACTTCTTCCAAAAAAGACTTATTTTCCTTATTATTAGTAAGATTACACCTACCACCACCAGTAATAAGTAATTTCCTACCTGCTTTACTATTCTTTTCTAAAACAAGAAAATCTAAACTATTATCTAAATTATTCGCACACATTAAACCAGAAGCACCCGCTCCTATAATTATTACATCTAACATAATTCCCCTTAAAAAACATTTTTATTTTTAACAACCTTTTTAAATTTATATATCTTTGCCGGCTTCCTACCTGCAAATACCTTAGTTTTATTAGTATCCCTAATCAAATCTAAACTAAGTAATTTTTTACGAAAGTTTCTTCTATCTAGTTCAACACCTAAAATCAACTCATAAGTCATTTGTATCTCTGGCAAAGTAAATCCATCAACAAATAAAGTTTTAAGTATATCACTACTAACTATTTTCTTCTTTAAAAATTCTAATGAATCTTTTATTATTTCTTCATGATCATAAGCAAGTTCAGGTAACTTATCAATAGCAAACCAATCAGCACCACTTACTTTTAAAGAATCACTTAACAAAGATACTCTCTTACTATCAATAACACCTATATATGAAGTAGCAACCATTCTCATAACAGGTGATCTATCAACTTCCCCAAATACATTAGCAAGATATAACTCAATCTCATCAATTCCTACTTTTTCCTTAATTTCTCGCTTCATCCCTATTAATAAATCTTCATTATTGTATAATGCACCACCCACTAAAGACCACATATCTTTAAAAGGTTCATTACCACGTCTAATAAGCAAAACTTTTGTTACTCCATTATCCACTGTAAAAATTGAAGAGATAACATGAATTCCTTGATCTTTATATAAAATATTTTTTACTTCCATACCAATCACTCATTTCTATGCCTTTATTCTATCACAAGTACTATATATACACAACAAACTTTATATGTTAAGATTATATAGAAAGGATATAAGTATGACAGAAAAAGAAAAAGCCTATCAAGAAATATTATTTGATGCTAATTACGACCAAGCATTAATGATGGAAAGGCACTATGCAAAAGACTTATGTTTTAAGTTAAATAACATAAAACCATCAAACAAAAAGAAACAAAGAAAAATAATAAAAAAACTAATACCTAATATAAAAGATAACTTCGTAATTACTACTCCCCTATATTGTGATTATGGTTATAATATTGAAATAGGTAATAACTTCTATACTAATCATAACTTAACTATCTTAGATAGTAATAAAATAACAATTGGAAACGATGTCTTTATCGGACCAAACTGTTGCCTAAGTGCAGCTACACATCCATTAAATTATGAAGAAAGAAATAAAGGACTAGAAACAGCACATCCTATAACAATAGGAAACAATGTATGGCTAGGAGCACACGTAACAGTACTACCTGGAGTAACAATTGGAGATAATGTAGTAATAGGTGCTAATAGTTTAGTTAATAAAG
>CAYJBD010000129.1:0-2293 GCA_964368465.1 uncultured Muribaculaceae bacterium | reverse complement strand
CAATTGATAGTAATCAATCATCAAAAGGAAGATAATAAGTAAGAGAACATGTATAGACATGTTTTTTTTCTTTTGTTATAATAAAGATAATAGGAGAAAATAAATGAGTATATATAAAACTAAAGGTGTGTGTGCACAAGAAATATCTTTTGATATTCAAAATAACAAAGTATATAAAGTGAGTTTTACTGGTGGATGCCAAGGTAATTTGCGAGGTATAAGTAAATTAATAGAAGGGGAAGATATAGATAGTGTCATTTCAAAATTAAAAGGAATAGATTGTAATGGACGAGGTACATCTTGTCCCGACCAATTAGCAAAAGCTTTAGAAGAAATAAAGGAGAAAGTATAATGAAATACCATAATGAAGAGTTTGCTAAAGTACTACAAGAATTAGGTTCATCAGAAAAAGGCTTAACAAATAAAGAAGCACAGACAAGATTTAAAGATTTTGGTCCTAATAAATTAGAAGAAGCAAAAAAACAGTCTCCAATTGTAAAATTTTTATCTCAGTTCAACGATATGCTAATAATAATTCTTCTCTTCGCAGCACTATTTTCCTTTATAATTGCACTAGTAGAACAACACTCATTTACAGATAGTATTATAATTATTGCAATTGTAATATTAAATGCTGTATTAGGATTTGTTCAAGAAGCAAAATCTGATAAAGCAATTGAAAATTTAAAGAAAATGCAAGATAGCAAAGTAAAAGTTAAAAGAGATGATGAAGTCATATTAATTAGTTCAGAAGAATTAGTGGTAGGGGATATTTTAGTTTTAGAAGCAGGTAACATTATAAGTGCTGATGCTAGAATCATTTGGCAAGCAGCACTAAAAGTAGACGAAGCATCATTAACAGGAGAATCAGTTCCAGTAGAAAAAACAGTATCATCTCTAAAAGATAACATACCTATCTCTGAACGATTTAATATGATCTACTCTGGTACTAGTATTGTTTACGGAAAATGTTTAGCAGTAGTTACCAGTACTGGTATGAATACAGAATTTGGTATGATTGCAAGTAGCTTAAACGATACAACAAAAGAAGAAACACCACTTCAAAAAAGAATAAAAGGAATAAGCAAAGTCATATCTATCATAATAGCAATAGTTGTAGTTATTATGTTTGTAATAGGACTACTACAAGGAATGTCATTACAAAATATCTTGATGTTATCTATTGCTTTAGCAGTCGCAGCTATTCCAGAAGGACTTCCAGCTATCATAACTATAACACTCTCATTAGGTATGGGTGCTCTTGCCAAGAAAAAAGCTATTGTTCGTAAAATGTCATCAGTAGAAACACTAGGTACTACTGAAATCATATGTTCAGATAAAACAGGAACAATCACTAAAAATAAAATGACTGTCAGAGCCTTATATTTTGATAATAAAAGGTATGAAAAAGAAACACTAAGTAAAGATAACATTTTATTAAATGCCATGATTTTAAATAACGATGTAGAAAAAAGTAGTAATAATTATTTAGGAGATCCTACTGAAATAGCCCTTTACACTTATTCTGAAAAAATAGTAGATGTTGAAAAAATAAAGGATGAATATCCTAGAATAGATGAAATGCCCTTTGATTCAGAGCGCAAGATGATGTCGACTATTAATGACTATAATGATAAGTTAACTCTATTTACTAAAGGTAGTTTTGATTCCCTTATTAAAAGATGTACAAAAATAGTTGAAAACGGAAAAGTAATCAAACTAACTACAAAACATAAAGAAACACTTGAAAAAATAGAGCTAGAAGAATCAAGTAAAGCATTTCGTGTATTAGCTTATGCTTATAAACCACTACCTAAAAACTATCAAGTTGATAACAAACTAGAAGAAGAATTAATCTTTATAGGATTCACTTATATGATAGATCCACCTAGAGAAGAAGTAAAAGAATCAATTGCCCTATGTAAAAGTGCTAATATCAAACCTATTATGATAACAGGAGATTCTCTAGCAACAGCTATTGCAATTGGTAAAGAAGTAGGAATACTAGAAAACGAAGAAGAAGCTATCGAAGGTGTAGAACTTGATAAATATAACGAACAAGAAATGATTGAAATCGTTAAAAGATATTCTGTATATGCTAGAGTTAGTCCTTTAAATAAGGTAGCTATTGTAAAAGCATGGAAGAAAAACAACAAAATAGTAGCAATGACAGGAGATGGAGTAAATGATGCTCCTAGTATTAAAACTGCTGATATTGGTATAGGTATGGGAATAACTGGAACAGAAGTATCTAAAGGAGTAGCTGACATTATCTTAGTTGATGACAGTTTCT
>CAYJBD010000128.1:0-2305 GCA_964368465.1 uncultured Muribaculaceae bacterium | reverse complement strand
ATAAGTATATTACTATTAGTCAGTTAACTAAATATATTAAGTATAAAATTGATCAGGATGAACATTTGATGAATGTTTATTTGAAGGGTGAAATATCTAATTTTAAAGCCCATACTCGTGGGCATTTTTATTTTACTTTAAAAGATGAAAGTTCTAGGATTAATGCAGTTATGTTTTCTACTAGTGCATCTAAACTTAAGTTTATGCCTGTTGAGGGAATGAAGGTATTAGTTACTGGAAAAATTAGTGTTTATGAAGCTACTGGAGGGTATCAGATTTATGTTAATGAGATGCTTGAAGATGGGGTAGGGAATCTATATATTGCTTTAGAACAACTTAAGGGGAAACTTGAGAGTGAGGGTTTGTTTTTAGAAAAACATAAAAAACCAATTCCTAAAATACCTAAGAGAGTTGGTATTATTACTGCTTCTACTGGAGCGGCAGTTAAAGATATACTTACGACTATTAAACGTCGTTATCCACTAGTTGAAACAATTGTGTTTCCTTGTTTAGTACAAGGTGAGTTTGCTAAAGATGATATTGTTAGGCAAATTAGGCGTGCTAATGAGTGTGACTTAGATGTATTAATTGTTGGTAGAGGTGGCGGAAGTATTGAAGATCTATGGGCTTTTAATGAAGAAGTAGTAGCTCGGGCAATTTTCGCTAGTAATATTCCTATTATAAGTGCAGTTGGTCATGAGGTTGACTTTACGATTAGTGATTTTGTAGCGGATCTTAGAGCACCTACTCCAACAGCAGCAGCAGAGTTAGCTGTACCATCTAAAGATGAGTTGTTAGAGATGGTTAATTTATTTAAAAGAAGAAGTGGTATTAAACTTTATAATCTTTTAGATAATCATAAGAAACACTTACTGAGATTAAGTGATAGTTATGTACTTAGTAATCCTAGTAGTATATTTTTAAATAAAATAATGATATATGATGGAGTTTATGATAGGTTTGAATTGGCTGTTAAAAATTATTTAAAGAATTATAATGATAAAGTTAATAACTTAGTTAATAGTTATGTACTTAGTAATCCTAGTAGTATATTTTTAAATAAAAGAATTAGTTATGATAATTTATTTAAACGATTAGGGGTAAGTATTAATAATAATATTACTTATAACGATAATAAATATAATTTATTAATAAATAAGCTTGATATACTTAATCCTCTTAATACTTTGAAAAGGGGATATACTGTTACTAGGGTTTCTGATAAAGCAGTTACTAGTATAAAAGATGTTAGAGTCTCTGATAGTTTAGAAATAGAGTTTAGGGATGGTAAAATAATAAGTGAAGTTAGAAAGAAGGTAGAAAATGGCAACTAAAGAAGTTAGTTTTGAAGAGAGTTTAAATAAACTTGAATTAATAGTTAAAGAACTTGAAAGTGGAGACGTTTTGTTGGATGATGCGATTAATAAGTTTAATGAAGCGATGAAGCTTGCTAAAGTATGTAATGAGAAGTTAAAAAAAGCAGAAGATAGTGTTAATCTTATTATGAAAGATGATGGTTCGACAGAAGAATTTAAAGTAGAAGAGTAATCTTCTTTTTTTGTGGGCAGTTTTTTTCTTTGACTTACTATGATATAAGTGAAAGGAGGAAACTTATGATAAAACACTTTTTAACTAATGATATTGTTTTTAAGATATTCTTTAAGAAGAAACTAAACTACTTAGTACTTATAATAAATGAAATATTAAAACTAGATATAAAAGAAGAAGATATAACATTTATAAATAATGATGATTATGTATCTAGTTTTGAAGATAAGAATAGTGTTATTGATATGTCTATAAAACTAAGTAATGGCGAAGTAATAATAGTAGAGATGCAAAATACTAGTAATGTAAACCTATATAGTAGATTTGAATACTATATGGATATAAGATCAGTTGCTGGAGTAAAAACAAGAATCGATTATAAGAGAAAGAAAAAAGTATATGGAATCTTTTTCTTAAATCAGGATGATAAAGAGTATCCCTACTTGTTTACAAGTTGTATTAATTTTGATAAAATTAACTCAAGAGATTTCTCACATATAAATAAAGAAAGTTATGTAATAAATCTAACAAGATTAAATGAAGCAACTAAGTATAACTTTAGTGAGAAGTTAGTAGACTTTTTAAAGATATTGAAAAGTACTAATGAAGGAGAGATTAAGGAAATGTGTGATTATAACAAAGAGTATGTAGATGCTTATATGGCATTGAAAGAGATAAATGTTGATGAAAAGACAGAAAGCTTAATACAACAAGTAGAATTACAAGAACTTGATCGAAATACAGAATTAAGACAAGC
>CAYJBD010000127.1:0-2343 GCA_964368465.1 uncultured Muribaculaceae bacterium | reverse complement strand
TAACTAATGCTATTTTAGGTAATGAATTATCACTACTTACTGTTTCTAGTTATGATAGTACTAACAATATATTTTATGGCTATCCTACTATTTTAGGAAGTAATGGCGTTGTTGAAAGATTACCTATTACAGTTACTGAAGAAGAACAATTAGAACTTGAATTTTCTATTAAGACAATTAAAACGGCGATAAACAGTCTAAATGATTAGGCTGTTTTTTTGTATATTTTTTTAGATTTTTTTAATACTAATAACGGTGATAAAAAATGATAGTTTCACATAATATTAAGGGTAATATTTTATATTTAGTAATTGATTTTAATTATGAGTTTGCTAAGTTAGGAGACCCTGTGAGAAAAAAAGACTTTATCAAAGAAATAAAAAGATATATTAAAGAACATAATATTAAATTAATGGGTGGTATTATTGCTTTTGTCGTTGGAGGAATAGTAATTTCTTCTTTTAACTATGTTCCAAATAATAATATTAATTATATAAGTGATAAAACTATTTCCCATGAAATGATTGATAAATTAGTAGATAATGAGGTTGTAGATGATGATTCTAGTAACAGTGATGGTAGTATAGATGATAATGTTAGTATAGTAAAACCTACAATTAGTACTCCTACTCCCCCTACTACTAATGATATACCACAAGTTAATACTGTTCCTGAAGTTGATAATGAGTTAGTTGATACTAAAACTTATATTACTTTGAAAAGAAGTAGTGGTACTGTTGAAACGATTGAGTTAGAAACTTATTTGATTGGTGTGGTTGGTGCTGAAATGCCTGCTTCTTTTAATAGTGAAGCTTTGAAGACTCAGGCTATTGTTGCTAGAACTTATGCCCTTAGAAAAACAGAAGCTGGTTTAGTCTTAACTGATACAGTAAGTGATCAAGTATATAAAGATATAAATCAGTTAAAGGAAATGTGGGGAACTAGTTTTGATACTTATTACAATAAAATTGTCAGTGCAGTTAATGCAACTAGTTGTTTAGTCATTACGTATAATAATCAATTAATCGATGCCGTTTATCATTCAACTAGCAATGGCTTCACTGTTGATTCAGTGGATGTTTGGGGGAATAGCGTTCCTTATTTACAAAGTGTTAGCTCTACTTTTGATACAAGTGCTTCTTCTTTTTATAAAGAGAATACTCTTAGTTATGATTATATAAATCAAAAACTTGCCACTACTCTTTCTAGTGATAGTACTATTGTTACTGTTAGGGATATTAATAACCGTGTAATTAGTATTACTATTGATGATATTACTTTTGATGGAGTTGATTTTCGAATGGCTTTAGGTCTTAGATCAACTGATTTTGAACTTATTCTTAGAGATGGTGATATATTAGTTACTACTAAAGGATATGGTCATGGTGTAGGGATGAGTCAATATGGGGCGAATGGTATGGCAAATGCTGGTTATTCTTACAGTCAAATAATAAATCACTACTACCAAGGAGTTAAGATTGTAAGTCATTAGATTTAGTGTTATACTGAAACTGGTGATGAAGATGAAAGATGTAATTATAATTGGTGCAGGTCCAGCAGGACTATTCGCAGCATATCAATTGATAACAGAAAATCCTAACTTAAAAGTAACTATTTTAGATAAAGGTAAACGTGCTGAAAACAGATGTTGTCCAATGAATGAGAAGAAAATTAATTGTGTTAATTGTTCTCCTTGTAATATTTTGTCTGGTTATGGGGGGGCTGGTACTTTTTCTGATGGTAAACTTAATTTTATACCTAAACTTGGTAAATCTGATTTATATAAGTATATGTCTATTACAGAAGCTGATAAATTAATTGCTGAGTCAGAAGTGATTTTTAATAAGTTTGATATGGATAGTGAAGTTTATCCTAGTAATATGGATGAAGCATTAAAGATTAAGGGGAAAATCACTAAACTTGGTCATAACTTATTAATTATTAAACAAAAGCACTTAGGTAGTGATAAATTACCTGGTCATATAAAAAAGTTTACTGACTTTTTAGAAAACAGTGGTGTTGAAATAATAGAGAGTTCTAATGTTTGTGATATAAATAAAGCAAAAGGTAATTATGAAATCATCTACAATAAGAATAAATCATTAGCTTGTAAAAATGTTATAGTAGCTCCTGGTAGAACCGGTGCGAAATGGATACAAGAACTTGCTGATAAATATAAAATTGAATATATGTCTAAGAGTATTGAAATTGGGGTTAGAGTTGAAGTTAGAAAAGAAATATTAAAGGATATTACTGATATTATATATGATCCTACTATTTTTATTAAAACAAAAACTTATAATGATGAGATTAGAACTTTTTGTACTAATCCTGGTGGGTTTG
>CAYJBD010000126.1:0-2420 GCA_964368465.1 uncultured Muribaculaceae bacterium | reverse complement strand
CCTATAATTAAACCAACAACAGTAATATCAATAATCTTTAATGTATTTTGTTTATATCTACGACAGTAATAAATAACAAATAAAACAGCAGCAATAATCCCACCATGAATAGCAAGACCACCATTCCACACTTCTAATATTTCCAGTGGATGAGCAATATAATACTCAAAGTTAAATGCGCAATAATAAATACGCGCACCAACTAAACCAATAATTATCGCATAAAATATCAAATTAACAAAAAATTCTTTATTAACTTTTCTTTTTTTTATTTCAATATATGCTACCAACGAACCAATTAATATTCCAAGTAAAATGAATATAGAATACCAATAAATTTGAAAAAAACCTAAATCTAAAGCAACTCTACTCATTTTTCATCTTCACCTTTCTTAGTATTGGTTTTAAGAAAACAAGATTAATGATTCCATTTATCAAAGACATAAGTAATGCTATAAAAAAAGCAATGAAAATATTTTCCAATTGAAAATTTTCTACTAGTATCCAATCAGTTAATTTTAATATAAATAAATTAATGAATGGATAAAACAAACCTAAAGTAAGACCTGTTAAAGGAATTGTTAATCTAACTAACAAAGGTTTAATCGTTACATTTAAAATAGACATAACTAATACTGCTAAAAAAACAAAACTTCCAAAATAATCAGTATTTATATAAAACGATTTAAACATCATCGATATTAAATAAAATACTAATGAATATGCTAAAAACGAAATGATTGTCTCTACAATATAGTTTACTCTTAATCTATTATGTTTATCTTTAATAACTAGTTTCATCTTATTCTCCTATAATAATTTCTTTAAGAATTCCCCTGTATAAGACTCTTTGCAAGCTGCAACTTCTTCCGGTGTACCACTAACTAAAACAGTACCACCTAAGTCACCACCTTCAGGACCTAAATCAATAATATGATCAGCAGTTTTTATAACATCTAAATTATGTTCTATGACTATTACTGTATCTTTATTATCTACTATTTTTTGTAAAATTGCAAGTAATCTCTTTATATCAGCACTGTGTAATCCTGTAGTAGGTTCATCAAGTACAAAAAGTGTTTTACCAGTTGCTTTCTTTTGTAATTCTTTTGCTAACTTAACTCTTTCTGCTTCACCACCAGATAAAGTAGGAGCACTTTGACCTAATTTTATATAACCTAATCCAACATCATACAAAACTTGTAATTTAGATTTAATCTTAGGAACATTATCAAAAAATTCTAAAGCTTCTTTAACTCTCATATCTAACACATCAGAAATATTTTTATCTTTATATTTTATTTGCAATGTTTCTTGATTATACCTAGTTCCCTTACAGATTTCACAAGGAACATATACATCTGGTAAAAAGTGCATTTCTATTTTCTTAACACCATCTCCACGACAAGCTTCACATCTACCACCCTTTACATTAAATGAAAATCTATTCTTTTCAAACCCACGTATTTTGGCCTCTTTTGTATTAGTAAACAAATCTCTTATTTCATCAAATACACCAGTATATGTAGCAGGATTACTACGTGGTGTTCTTCCTATTGGGTTTTGTGATATATCTACTAATTTATCAATGTGTTCAAGTCCACTGATTTTCTTATGCTTACCAGGTTTCTCTTTAACACGATATAGTTCATTAGATACACTCTTACAAAGTATTTCATTTATTAAAGTACTTTTTCCACTTCCACTAACACCAGTAATACAAGTAAACACTCCTAGAGGTATTTTTACATCGATGTCTTTCAAATTATTTTCACAAGCACCTTGTATTTCAATACATTTTTTCGTTGGCTTTCTTCTTTTTTGTGGAATTTCAATACATTTTTTACCACTTAAGTATCTACCAGTAATACTATTATCATCAGCCATCACTTCTTTAGGTGTTCCCATTGAAACAATATTTCCACCCTCATCTCCTGCACCAGGACCTATATCAATTAAACAGTCACTAGCTAGCATCGTATCAGTATCATGTTCAACTACCACTAAAGTATTTCCTAAATCTCTCATTTCGATTAAAGATTTAATCAATTTTTCATTATCTTTTTGATGCAGTCCTATACTAGGTTCATCTAAAACATATAAAACACCAGTTAAGCGAGAACCAATTTGTGTTGCAAGTCTTATTCTTTGACTTTCTCCACCAGATAAAGTACCTGCCATACGATTAAGCGTTAAATATTCAAGTCCAACATTAGCAAGAAAAGATAATCTATTTTTGATTTCTACTAATATCAAATTAGCAATCGCTCTTTGCTCATCAGTAAGCTTAACTTCATCAAAAAAGTTTACTAATTGCTTAATACTCATACTAGTAACTTCATATATATTTTTATCTGCTATCTTTATAGTTAAAACATCACTCTTAAGTCTAGCTCCATGACAAACATCACACTCATATT
>CAYJBD010000125.1:0-2429 GCA_964368465.1 uncultured Muribaculaceae bacterium | reverse complement strand
TATTATCTCACCAATTATAATATACCAAAAAAAAAGTCTATTTACTAGACTTTTAATATATTTATCCTTTTTTAACACCAGAATTTGTATATTTACACTTCTCGGCCATGATAAATGTAGAGACCTTAGTTTCTATTTCTGCTAAAGCTGATTTAGCAACATTACTAATAACAATAAATTCTTTCATAGTATCAATAAGAACTTTACCCCATATAACCCCAGATTTAATCTTTAAGTCATTAAACATATCTGGTGTGATTGAATCAAAGAAATATCCAAAAACAACTCTATTACGTCCAATTAAAATTCTCTTATTAGTTAGTGCAATAACACCAGTACCTAAAATATTAAGCGGATTGTTGTTTTTTTGACCAGCAAAAGCATATAATACTTCTTCACCAGGATTTAAATGCTTATCGATAATTTTTGAATTTGCTTTTAATCTCCACGCTACAGTAGACGGATGTCTTTCTTTGAACTCTTTAGCTAATTGATAAGTTTTACTCATAATATCTCTCCTTATTAATTAATAAACCCATGTTCTTTAAAGAAACTAACTACTTGATCTTCTTCTACATATCCTTCAATCATATCTACAATTTCATCATTTTGAACTAATAACACTAATGGTGTTCCATATCCATCATTGAAATAACTATCAGAATTCATAAATTGTTGTTGTTCATCACTAGAAAGTGTATCAGTATTCAAATAATTAATTACTACTCCATAATCACTAGTAATCATATTCAAACTAGGCTTCAATAATTCACAATACGAACAAGTTGGTCTACCAACATAAACAATAGCCGCTTCACTACCACTCTTAATTGATAAGTATTGATCAATTGAAATAAGATTTAAAACTTCTTCCGCAGTAGTAAGATCATCTTCAATTACTTCTTCAATAACTCCGTTAGTAACAAAGAAATCTACAATCGTAGTTTCTTCTACATACCCTTCAATCATATCAACAATTTCACCATTTTGAAGTAATAATACTAATGGTGTTCCATATCCTTCATTAAAATAACTATCAGAAGCCATAAATTTACTTTGTTCTGTTTCACTAAATTCATCTGTATTCAAATAATTGATTTCTAAGTTATATTGACCTGCAACATCTTTTAAAATCGGTTCTAATAAACCACAATAAGAACAAGTTGGTCTACCAACATAAACAATTGATAACTCAGTTTCTTCTTTATAATCTAAATAATCATCAAGTTCTATTTCATTAAAATCTGCTGCTGAACCACTAGAATTAGTAACAGCTACTTCTCCACCAGATAAGAAAAATATCAATACAAGAAATAATACTACACCACCAGCAATCAATAACCCTTTAGTTTTACTAACAAAAATGTTATCTTGCTCAATTACTTCTTCTTTTACTTCTATTTTTTTCGGCACAACTTTTTCTTTTTTAGTAGCATTCTTATTAACTACCTTATCAGTACTCTTTTTAGTTGCATTAGTCTTATTAGTAGTACTTTTTTTGCTACTACTTGCTTTAGTAGTAGTCTTTTTCACTTCTTTATTTTCATCTTTTTTATTTGTATTTGCTTTTCTCGCCATTACAATACCTCCATATATTTAAATTATAGCATAACTCTAATTGATTAACAACTTTTTAATACTTCTAAATTAATATTACTATTACTTTCAATAATTTCACCAATCTTGTATTTACCATATCCTCTAATCGATAAAACATCATTCTTTTTAAGTAAATAACTACAAGACTTAATACATCTATAATTACAAAGAACTTTATTATCACTAAATAACTCTTGTATTTGATTACGACTCCTAGAAAGTAACTTACTAAGCACTAAATCAATTCTTAAAGATGAAACTCTTAATTTAATAATCTCATATTTTTTAATAACATTATCTATTTCAAATACTTCTTCTAAAGAAATATAATTATTCCTAATCATAACTAATTCATTAATAATAACATCTTTTATTTTATTAGCTACGATAAAATAACAATAGTCATCTTCAATAAATATATCACCAATTACATCACTATTAAGACCTAAACTAAATAAAGAACCAAGTATATCCTTATGTAGATAACCGTTATTTACAACTCTAAAACAGGTAACAACAGAACCACTTATATCACCAAAAACAACAACAACTTTTTCACATTGATCATTCATTCTATAAATACTATATTCATACTTTTTACCTTTTAAAAAAGCAACAACTACATCTAATTGACTCTCATCAATGAAGTTACTAACTATCATAATATTCTTTTTCTTACTAATTAAATATTTATCATCTAAATTAGCAAATAACATTTTCATTTCTTTTGTATACATAGCAATAACTCCTTTTCTAAATAACTATACCATAAAACAGGTTTATATAGTATACTATATTTATGAAGATAATAAATATAGAAAACTTATTAG
>CAYJBD010000124.1:0-2456 GCA_964368465.1 uncultured Muribaculaceae bacterium | reverse complement strand
ATAATGAAACTTCATTGTAACTATTGTGAATGAAGAGTAAGTAACATTACTCTTTATTCATTATTAAGGAGTACATATGAAAGAAAAGAAAAAAGATAAAAAAAGAAAGAAAATGACGAAACAACAATTTCGATTAACAATATTATCATTGTTTCTGTTATCACTTCTGTTGATTGTATCAACATATGCCTGGTTTTCTACAAACTTAAATGTTCGAGTTACCAATTTTGATATGGTTGTTGCTAAAACAGGAGGGTTATATATATCTCTAGATGGTATTACATTTGATACAAGTGTTGAAATATCAGAGGAAACATTGTTTGATGAGTTATCATTAACATATCCTAATCACAGTAGTCACTGGGCTAATCAAGGTTTAAGACCAGTATCAACTAACGGAATACCAAATTCTAACAGTGATAAATTTGATATGTACTATACTGGAGGAGTATATTATAAAAATAGAGATAGGTCTATTGGATATATAGATACCTTTTTATCTAATGAAAATGCCCAAAACTCAATGGCGCCATACATTTCATTCGATTTATTTATGAAAAACACAACAGGTTCGCCAGTTGAAGATAACTTATTCTTAACAGCTGCCGATATTATAGTGGAATCACAAATAGATGAAGAAATGCAGGGGTTGATTAATTCTTTTAGAGTAGGTGTTTTAAAGATAAATACAGTTAGTCATGAAGCTACTGTTAATCAAGTTCAAAATATGATATGTGAAAATAATTGTCAACAAGTAATACTAGAGACAAACGAAACACAACATACTGATCTCTCAATAGAAAGAGCAAAAAAATATGGTATCAATCTTAGAGATGGTTTGACATTCCCTACCTATGGAATGGTTAGCCCAGGAGAAGATATAATAGTTAACAACTCAGTATCAGGTTCATCTTTAATTGACCCTAATTATTTTCAATTACAAGATACAATTTATACTAGTGATTTATATGAACCAATATATACTATAGCTGATGGTATCAGTAAATATAGAATTTATGTATGGATTGAAGGTCAAGATATCGACAGTTTAGAAACATTCTCAAATGGAGCTGAAGTTTCATTAGGAATAGAATTCGAAAAAGATACACAAGGATATGATGCGTTTAGTGAATAAATAAGTAAAAAGAGGGTGGTTATATGCAAAATAAAGACAAAAAGATGGATTTTGACTTGTCAGTTTTATCATTAGATGAATTGATACAAGTATATAAAGAGGTAAATGAATTCAAGATTTTTTTAAACGATAAAATATTAGATGAAGAGAAAGAGAATGATGACGATGATGAATAATTTTTATAAGTTTATAAATAGTGATATAGAAACTAAAAAGAACGTCATTGAAAAGTTACCAACAACAACAAAAGCTAATATAAAAAAATATAATGAGAAAGTTAAAAGTATATTAGAAAAATATGAAGAATATGAAGATAATATAACTAAATACTTATTAGCAAAAAGAGAGTCATTCGAAGTAGGGCAACCAGTAACCAAAGAGATATTTGAATCTAGTGAAATCACTGATATGGAACGCGTTTGCTTCCTGCTAAATCCATCAAATACATTTGTTGAAAAATTAGAACTTGATATTTTACTATATCAGTTAAACAACTATTCAGACTTTAATTTCAATGAGTTAAACAATATAATTAACAAATTTGTTGACAAATTTGGAGCAATTGGAATTACATTAAATGCAATGGACTTTGTGTACACAAGTTATGTTTATAATTACATGAACACCTTTTTAGAAATAAAAAACAGTGGTTCTAGTGATTATTCAAAAGTAGCTAAAATATTCGAAGAAGTTTACTGGACAAATCCAGAATTTATCGAACATATTGAACTTAATTTTCGCCAATTAATTCAAAAGCATGCGAAAAAATTTCATGCATATTTAATAAGCATTCAAAATGAAATAACTACAAAATATGGTATTACTAGCTATGAAATGGGCTTAGATAAATTAAAAAGACTGTATGAAGATAGACCACAACAAATAGAAGAAGATATTAAAGATATTGTATTCAAAGCAAGAAATAACGAATTTGACATTTCTTTATATAGAGAAGATAATGATTTCAATGCTAATGCATTCAGCGCTTTAATACCTAATGCTGATTATAGTAATGAAGAAAAAATGAAAGAGCTTTATGCTAATTTGAATAAACTTAAAGATAATATCTTAGAATATAAGATTTATTCTAGTTTTTCACCATTAATAACTCTGTTTAAAGGAGAATATGAAAAACTGCTAACTGAAGCATATGACGCCAAAAACAATGTTTTGAGAGTCATAGAAGGAGATATTGCAACACAAGAAGATCGCTTAGATAAAATAAGTAACCGCATACTTGGGCCTAAAAAACTATTTACAAAGGCTCCATCTCCAGAAGAAATAAATAGATGTAAATATGATTCAATTCAAATCGCTAATG
>CAYJBD010000123.1:0-2460 GCA_964368465.1 uncultured Muribaculaceae bacterium | reverse complement strand
CCCATTTCTCTCAAACAAATATCATTTAAAAAACTCTCACCGACATGCCCCAAAGGGGTATGCCCAATATCATGTCCAAGTGCGATAGCTTCAATTAAATCTTCATTAAGTTTCAAACTGCGACCTATTGTTCTAGCTATTTTACTAACGAATTGGACATGAACACTTCTCTTACTTACATGATCATTCTCACGATACGAATAAACTTGTGTCTTATTAAGATATCTAGTATATGATAAAGCATGAATAATACGGTCAGTATCTCTTGAAAAACAAGGTCTAATATCTTCTCTTACTTCGTCTTTTAAACGAATACCATCACTACTCTTAGTAGCATATTTACTAAAATCTTTTTCATATCTCGTCATATTTTCTTTAGCTTCTATCATCACTTTTCTCCTTTAAACGCATCATTGAAAATTCTTCTAATTCTCTATCAAACGGCAATAATAAAATCTCTTCTGGATGCCTAGCTACTTCCAATAAATTTAATTTTTCATCATATATTTTATCAACTAAATAATCAAATCTATCTCCACTAGGAGTAAATATTTCTAATAAATCACCTGGTTTAAAATAATTTCTTTGTGTTACAACTAAATTACCTTCTTTATATCCAATAACAAGTGCTACAAATTCTTGATTAGACAACTCCTGTCTTCCTGTATAATACTGACTATCCATCCCTGCAAATTTATCAAAAAAATGACTATCTGTTTCTCTATTAGCTACTCTACTCAAAATAACATTCTCATCATTAATAATGTCATCAGTAAGACTATTATCATAATAACTATCAATAATTCTTCTATATGACGAAATAACAGTTGCTAAGTAATATAAAGAACGCATACGCCCTTCTACTTTCAAACTACGTATACCAATATCTAACATATCTTTAATATGATAAGCCATATTTAAATCTTTTGTAGCCATAGTAAACTTATTTTCACCACTATTAAATGCAAAACGACAAACTTGAGCACACCCACCTCTATTAGAATCTCTATTAGTTACATAATTAGATAAAACACAACGACCACTATAAAAAGTACACATCGCACCATGAATAAATACTTCTGTATCAACACCAGTTTCTAAAATAATTTTCTCTATATCTTCTTTAGCTAATTCCCTAGCTAAAACAACCCTATCAACACCTTCATTCATATAAAATCTAACACTCATTATATTACTAGAAGAACTCTGTGTACTAAGATGAACTTCTACACTAGGATAATTACTCTTAATATATGAAATAATAAAAGGATCACTCACAATAAAAGCATCAATCCCTGCTTTATAAACAGCATCTATATAATCTTCTACACCAACTAAATCTTCATTATGAAATACAATATTTAAAGTAAGATAAACTCTTTTTTTCAAAGAATGAGCAAATTCACAAGCTTCCCTAATCTCTTCAACACTAAAATTATTAGCATTAGCACGCAAACTATAATCTTGACCACCTATATAAACAGCATCAGCACCATACAATAAAGTAATTTTTAAACGTTCTAAATCTCCAGCTGGAGATAATAATTCTACTCTTTTCATTACTTCTCCTTCTTAACTTTAAAAATAGTTTTTGTAAAGAAAAAACCTTCATATTTACCAAAATAATCATTTATTTTTCCTTCATCAAAAGATAAAATTATAGATACAAAATCATCATGATTAATATTCTCTTCATTTAATATAGCATAATCAAAATCAATATTTAATGAAAATCCATTCAAAACATTCTTAGTTTTAAAAGAAGTACCTCCATCATTTTCAAATAAATAATATTCTTGTTTACTAACAGGTTCTACTATATTAAGAGAACTAACACCTTCTAGTTTATTATACTCTAAATAATTACTTAATAGTTTTCTTCTTGAATTAGCAACTACTACATGACCAAAATAATTAACAAAAAATTTCATATTACTATTATGTTTAATCTCATTCATTTCTTCTAATGTAATATCACTAGATAAAACTCCATACTTAACACCACGAGTATAGTAAAAGTTACAAGTCTTATAATTAGTAACCATATGCGTTTGATTCCACACAAGTTCTAGGTTCAAATTAAGTTCTTTTTTTAACTCTATATACGAAAGATCATAAAAGAAAACACCCTTAACAAACTTATCAAGTTCTAATAATAAAGATTTTATTTTATCAAGTTCTTCATTAAAGACAATCTTATTCATCACTACAAAAACTTCATAATCACTAAACTTCTTAATTTCTTCAATTGAAAAAGTTCTTTCATAATCACTAGAATATCCCTCTACTGGTAACAAAAAAGAATTAATCCCTTTACTAACATATGAGTTGATATCCATTGTATTTGGTTTAACTATATATTCCATTTTAACACCTCAAAACTAATTATATAATACCATATTTAGACATTAATTGACATAGTAATAAACAAATAGTATAATTTTAACATAGGAGGAAAAA
>CAYJBD010000122.1:0-2476 GCA_964368465.1 uncultured Muribaculaceae bacterium | reverse complement strand
CTTTGGGGCATGTCGGTGAGAGTTTTTTAAATGATATTTGTTTGAGAGAAATGGGTGAAGTGTTCGCACATAATATTCAAAGTGTAAGACATTATATGTTTTTAGAGAATAATGGTACTGGTATTAACTTAACAGTGCAAGTATTAGATGGTATTATGTGTCATAATGGTGAGATTTTATCTAATATTTATGAGCCTTGTGAGAAGAATGTTGCTGAGTTTATAACTGATTATGAGAGAAGCTATACTGATTTGGTTTCTGTGAGTAAAAAGAGTCCGATGACTTTAGAGGGTTGTGTAGTTAGATTATGTGATATTGTTGGTTATATTGGTCGTGATATAGAAGATGCGATTACACTAGGTCTTTTCAATAGAGAAGATTTACCTGAAGATATTACTGAGGTTCTTGGGAATAATAATAGAGATATTGTTAATACTTTAATTCTTGATATTATTGAAAATAGTATTAATAAACCATATATTAAATTAAGTGAAAATATATTTAATGCATTGACTAAGTTAAAGAAATTTAACTATAAACATATTTATGATAAGTCTTATACTAAAGAAGAAAAAGAGGGATATGCTAGAGATTTTAATAATTTATTTAATAAATATGTTAAAGATTTAGAGGAAAATAATTTAAATAGTGATATTTACCAAGTTTATTTGCATAATATGTCTAGAGAATATTTAGATAGTAATAGTTTTAAGCGAATAGTTATCGATTATTTAAGTGGTATGACTGATGACTATTTTATGACAAGGGCTAGGGAAATATCGTAAAACAAGACAGTTTTAATTGACTTTTTTGCTGTTTTGTAGTATTCTTTTTAAGACGCTGTATTTAAAGAGGTGAAGAAAAATGAATAAGAAACCTGTCTATTTAACACCTAATGGATATGAGGAGTTAAAATCAGAACTAGATGAATTGGTTAATGTAAAAAGACCAGAGAACATACAATCAATTAAAGAAGCTAGAAGTTTAGGGGATTTATCAGAAAATGCTGATTACGATGCCGCTAAAAATGAACAAGCGCAATTAGAAGCTAGAATTAAAACTATCGAAAAAATGATAGAGAATGCAGCTATTATTAAGGAAGTTTCTAAAGATATCGTTGGTCTTGGTAGTACAGTTGCAATTAAATATGTAGATGATCCAGATGATACTGATGAATATAAGATTGTTGGTAGTCATGAAGCTGACCCATTTGCTAGTAAAATATCTAATGAAAGTCCAATTGCTGTAGCATTAATGCAACATAGAGTTGGTGATATAGTAGTAGTAGATAGTCCAAATGGTTCATACGAAGTTGAAATAAAAGAAATTAAATAAATCTGTATTGTTATACAGATTTTTCTTGCTTAAATAGGAAAATAAAGATAAAATAATAACTACTTGAGGTGAGAAAATGGGTAATAAAGAAATTAATGTAGGTTTTGATGGATATTGCTTACAAGATGATATTGAGTATTTTGGTGAATTATTGTTTAAAGCAGAAGAAAATAAAGATGAAACTGCTGTAAGAAGATATGAACAAGTACTTAATCGTTTGTGTTGTAGTGATAGTGAAGTAGAAACTACTAAGGTATTAAAAATAGGAGGAAAGAAAAATGGCAAAAGAAAATAAAAATGTTAAAGAAGTAATTATTAAAATTGATGGAGAAGAATTTACTAAAGCTAAAGATAAAGCATTTAAAGAATTATCTAAAGATGCTAGTGTTGATGGATTTAGAAAAGGTAAAGTTCCTAGAGATGTTTTTGAAAAGAAATATGGTAAAGAAAGAATTATGATGCAAGCTAGTGATGATTTATTACAAGTTGCTTATATGAAAGCAGTAGAAGAAAATGATTTGATGCCAGTAGCTCAGCCTACTGTTGATATTAAGTCAATTGATGATAATCACGTTGAATTTGTATTTAGATTTGTTACTAAACCAGAAGTTAATATTAAGAAATATAAAGGTTTAGGTGTTAAAACAGAAAAGATAAAAGTTACTAAAGATGAAATTGATCATGAAATTTCTCATATGTTAGAAAGATTTCAAGAAGAAACTATTAAAGATGGTAGTGTAGAAGATGGTAACATTGCTATTATTGATTTTGAAGGTTTTAAAGATGGTGTAGCTTTTGATGGTGGTAAAGGAGAAGATTATCCACTTGAAATAGGTAGTAATACATTTATTCCTGGATTTGAAGAACAACTTAAAGGAATGGCTAAGGGAGAAGAAAAGGAAATCAATGTTACTTTCCCAGAAGAATATCCTAGTGAAGATTTAAAAGGTGCTCCTGTTACTTTTAAAGTAGTAATTAAAGAAATAAAAGAAAAAGTACTTAGAGAAATGGATGAAGAATTCTTTGAAGACTTAGCTATGGAAGGTGTTACTTCTAAGGAAACTCTTGAAGAAGAAGTTAAAGCTAATATTAGTGCTAAAAAAGAAATGGATGCTGAAAATAAATATATTGATACTTTATT
>CAYJBD010000121.1:754-2539 GCA_964368465.1 uncultured Muribaculaceae bacterium | reverse complement strand
ATCGAGTAAAAATAAGTTACTAAGATCCAACATACTGTCGTGAACAAAGCTCCTACTCTTGTAGATTTATGAGCTATTTTCTTATCAGGTGCCATTATATATATTATTCTTAAATTTATATATACAAATAGTAACGATAATGGATATCTAATTATTTGAAATATTAAGTAGATTGAATCAACTATTCTATTTTGTCCTATTATAGATGTAATCGTATTAAAAATAGAGTCACCAAAAGCTGGTATTATTAACAAGAAGATAATTATTAAAATTAAAATGAAGGTTAAACCTACTGATTTCATTCTTCTTCCTAAATATGATTTAGTATGAACATTATATATATTATTAGCTACTATATTCATTGAATATAGTCCATTAGAAGCTAGAATAAAAGCTGATACAAAGAAAACTATTAAACTTCTAACATTAGTATTACTTTCAAAAATTGGCATGATAAAACTAGCTATATCGGCCGGGAAAATAGATTCAATTAGATTCATAAATTCTGCGTTTGATACAGATAGTATCGCTACTATTGTTCCTGTTAATGCTATTAAAGGTATAATTGATAAGACAAGAAAAAAAGCAAGTTGACCTGGTAGTACACTCATTTGCGGTTTTTTTACAATCAAATATACTTGGTTAATAAACTTGCTTATTACTTTCATAATTACTTATCCATTTCTTTATTTTTTCTCATTTCGATAGTTGCTTCGTTAATAGCATCATCAATTAGTTTGATATCATCTAAGATCATACTAAATCCAATAGATGCTCCAAATTCGTGTGGTAAATTACACATTTCTTTTGTTAATTTTTTAGCATAAGTTGTCATTTGTTGTTCACTATATCCAACTAGGTAAATTAAGAACTCATTTCCATCTGTTCTGATGATTTCACTGTTTTCTAATTGGGTATTCACTAACATAGCGGCAGCTTTAATAATTAAATTATCACCTGCTTCATGTCCATAGTTATCGTTAACATATTTAACATTATTTAAATCTATTATAACAACAGATTGTGGATAAACAGTATTACTTTCCCATTCTGGTTTTTTAAGATTTAGATAATTTCTATTTTTTAACGATGTAAGTAAATCAGTATATTTACGTCTTTCATCTTTACGTACTACTTTAACAGCTTTTCTTTTCTTTATGATAAAGTATGCTATAACAGCCATAATAATTGGTATTAATACTGCTCCTAAAACTATAAAATAAACTGTTTCAAAAGTAGATCTTTCAAATAGAGACATTCTTAAATTACTAAGTCCTGTTTGACGATATTTATAATATGAATTTGATGTAATTACATAATTAAATAAATCTTTAAAAACTAAATCTGTGTTTACAATTAAAAAGGTATAATCATTTGTCATATAATCACTATATAGTAAATCATATTCTACAAATAAACTGTTTTTGTAATATTCATATATCTCTTTATCAACAATAACTAATTGATTATCAATATTTTTAATTAATTCATCAACATTAGTATAGTTAGTTATATTAACAGATGTATTGGCTGTTACATATTCATATAAATAGTCTTTTTGTAACATAACTATATCTTCATTTTTGATTGATTCAAAACTGTTGATAATATATTCATCTGTTGTTTTACCTAAAATAACAAAACTTTCATAAAATGGAGATTTACTTTTAACATAGCTAGATGCATTATAATTTTGATTATTGAAAGCTATATCTATTTCGTTGTTATTAATAGCTGCTTGTAAATCTTCTTTTGTATCATACTTTTGATATGTTATATCTACAC
>CAYJBD010000121.1:247-744 GCA_964368465.1 uncultured Muribaculaceae bacterium | reverse complement strand
AATCTTGCTAAACGATTAATATATTCACTAGCAATCCCTTCTGCTTTATCGTCAATAGTCATCTCATATGGTGAACTTTCAACATAACCATAAACATAGTTTTTTGCTATTAAATCTGCTTCGTCTTTAGAAGATATTTCTTTAGAGTCAATATAGTATTCAAAATAAGTATTATTGTATTCTTCTGAATAATAATTCAACATCCAGTTATTAAAATATTTAGTTATTATTTCATTTAATCTAGCATCTTGATCACTTAATGTTAATACTAGCTTTTTACTAATTTCAGTTAAATAATAATTTATATGATAACTATCATCTTCAATTGTCTTATCCATATACATGATGTTAGGAACAGAGATCATTGTAATGTCACCTGCATCTAAAGCTGTATATAAATCTTCAATTGTATCAAACCCGGCAATTGTTGTATTTCTAGCTGATTTGAAGTAGTAAGTTAATTCTGCTACTTCACTACTTATAACACCTATTTTTTG
>CAYJBD010000121.1:0-237 GCA_964368465.1 uncultured Muribaculaceae bacterium | reverse complement strand
ACTTCTGTTAATGTATTTATTTTTTGATTCTCTTTTGAAATAAGTACATAACTATCTTCTATTATTAACAAGTCATTTTCTGTTAATTTTTCATCGCTGTTTAACACTTGAAAACGATAGTTGGTAGAACTCGGTTCTTCTACTTTTGAATATGGAACTTTATTAATTTCAATTGTTGTATCTGTATTAAAATCTGATAAAAATGAGAATAATACTCCTGTTCCATTCATTCCATAT
>CAYJBD010000120.1:0-2578 GCA_964368465.1 uncultured Muribaculaceae bacterium | reverse complement strand
ATGCTATATAAACAACCAGTTATTAAAACAACTATGTGAATGAAAATATGAAGGAAATTATAGTATATATAATCTTCCTAAATATCAAGATTTAATAGATAGGAAAGTAGGTATTTTTGATCCAAATCAAAGTCATAAATATATATGTTATATAAAAGACAATATACTACAAGCATATACAAGTATTACCATAAGAAATGAAACCGTATAGATAGGTATAGGATTAAATCCACAATTATGTGGAAAAGGAGAAGGTACAAAAAACTTAACTGATATACTAATGGAAGAAGAAAAAAACATCTAGGATATGAAATAAAAGGACAAATAAAAGCCTGGAATAAAGTATGTGAAAGAAGTGGTTTTGTTATCAATCGACATTTTAAACAAGGAATAATGGGATAAGGTAATGAAGAATATGTCGAATTAATATATATAAAGAAAAAATGAATAATTAACTATTCATTTTTTTAATTGATAAATATCGAATTAACACCATCTTTATAATATAAATTATTGGCTAGTTTAACAGGACTATTGTTATACCTATGACGAATTTCAATATCAATTTTATCAGCACTTAAATTATCAAAAGTGAATTTATGGTAACCAAATTGATTCATATTCAAATCTTCTAATCTACCTTCGTAAATAATAACTCCATCAGCAGAAATTTTAATATCATGATTAGCAGTAGTTCCCATACCATAGTTATTTAAAGCAAAGGAAATAGTGTTGTTAGAGTTATCGAATTCAGTAATAGCTAACAAATAACCTAGATGCCAATCAATATAATCAAAAGCAGAAATTTGCCCGTTAGTCAACATAGCAGGGTTATAAGGAATATCATTGTCGATGAAAAATTGTTCAGACAAGTAATGATCCTTTGCTCTTGTTAATACATTTTCAGAAACAGTAAGACCATCTTGATAGTTATGTAAAAGACTAAAAGTAGTAAATCCATATTCAGCTAAAATCATAACAAATTCATCTAAATCGGCGTTCTTAGCTTCAGCTTCCCATCCCCATGGTAATTCCCCATCAGAGACTTTAGATTGAGTAGCATTTTTAATTGTAATAAAGTCAGGACTATCAAAAGTATAGTTTCTACCTTCAAAGTACCAAATAACACCATACTTAAGATCGGATAAGTAATCGTGATGAAAAGATAATCGTTCTTTCAATTCAGGAGTAGTAGCAGCTTCATATAACCAAAAATCTCTTGCCATAACACTATATTCACTAGGGAACATGTTTAAAACAGAAGGAACAATTTCTTTATAAGTTTCAACATCTCCAAGAGTAATGTTAACAGAACTATGTAATTCACCCCAAGCTCCAATGATACCAAATTGAACACCATAAACAACCTCATGAAATAAATCAATATTGTTATCAATCCATTCTTCTATTTGTAAACAATGTGCTTGAATTTGTTCAACAGTAGGCCCTTCAGTAGCATCCATACTATACTCATAAGCAAATCGCAATAATATTTTCACACCTAAGTCATTAACATCGTTAAAGTAGTCAGTTAATTGTTGAAAAGCAATATCATCAAGTGGTTTATCAATATAATCAGATAAATAAACATAAGTTTGGACAATATTTACTTTCCCAATATCAAATGTTCTGTTTTTATCAAGCATTCCAACGGGATCATTATTATCAGTAATACCGTGTCCACCTAAATCAACACCAGGCCAAGAAATACCACTACCAAGAGTAATATAAGCTTCACTTCTGAAACCTCTATTAGTGTTGGAGTAAAGAAGATCGCCATCTGTTATTAAAGAAAGATCACCAACAGCTAAAGCCTCAGTTCTTACTCCTTGAGAAGCCTCTATTTTAAGTTTTAAATATAATTCTTTATTCATGACTTCATTACCAGCATCCCAATCTAACCACAATCTTAAAGTATAAGAGTTAGAATCTCCAACATTTATTTCACCAGTTTCTAAAGCCAAATCAGTTAAACTAGATAAAAGTACAGGAGTTTCATTGTTAAGTTGCACTTTAACATTGTTAAAATTAATTAAATTAGCACTAGCATTATTAGCAGAAATTGCTTCTTCATCCAATGCTAAACTAATTGTATAATAAGAGCTCATTGTTCCCGTATTTCTTAAAGTAAATTCATAAGGATCAAGCAAAAAACCATCACTATCTTTCATTGGAATTGCATTACTTAGAGTAATTCCACTTCCTGCTGTCTCATCCAACACCAGCTCAAGATGTCCTGTAGTAATAATAGAACTATTATTTCCAACCCCTATAAAATTAAAAGCGGCAAAAGTAATTCCTAACACTGTTAATATAACCCCGGTCAGAGTAACTAACTTGACAATATTGTTTCTCTTATTAGCATTTTGTTTATCAATCATAATTCATCCTCATTATAGTATATATATTTATAATAACATTTTTTATGAATAGGCGCAATTAAAATAGTTTGCTTTTCCTAAATAACTGTGGTATAATTAGCACTGCACTTAAAACGTGATGAAGGAGAACCATGGAAAATTTATTTAAAGAGTTGGGATTATCAACAAATGTATTGAAATCTATCGACAATCTTGGC
>CAYJBD010000119.1:0-2590 GCA_964368465.1 uncultured Muribaculaceae bacterium | reverse complement strand
TAAAAAACTTTTTTTATTATCAACAACAAGTTCTCTTTTAATAGTCTTCAATTCTTCTATATATTGATTAAGTAATAAACTTTTTTCTTTTCTCATTACTTACCTCTTACTTTACTCTTAGTCTTAACAATCATATCATTTTTAAAATCAACATAATCTAAAGTACCATCTACATAATATACATGTGGATTAAGTGTTCTTTTAACTTCAGGATATATTGTAGACATCTCTTCATTACAATAATCTCTTACTTCTTTAACACGTGGTACATCATATACTAACTTACCATTAGAGAAAATAGTTTCCTGTAATTCTCTTAGTTTAAAATTAGTAATAGTACTACAATCACTATTATTAGAAAAACTAACGATATCTAATTCATCAGTATCTATTTCTTTATCATGAAAAGTAATAATATCAGCAAGAGCAAAACCAGTATCGTTTGAATATGCTCTATATACTTTTTTATAACCTGGATTAGTAACTTTAAACGAATCTCCACTTAATTTAATACGTGGAATATATTTATCATCTTCTTTAACTGCGACTAATTTATAAACAAACCCCATATTACCTTCAGGTTTCGCAATATTATCCCCTACTCCAAGTACATCAAAGTCAGCACCTTGTAATAATAACGATTCAATTGTTTCAGCTTTAAGACCATTACTTAAGACAATTTTAGTATTACCAAAACCAGCTTCATTAAGCATTCTTCTAGATTCTTTAGAAAGATAAGCTAAGTCACCAGAATCAATTCTAATACCAATGTTATCAATAGGCATATTATTATCTCTCATCCATTCAAATGTCTTAATAGCATTAGGTACACCACTCTTTAAAGTATCATAAGTATCAACAAGTAATGTACAATTATTAGGTTGACTAGATGCAAATGATTTAAAAGCATCTAATTCCTCTTCAAACGCTTCAATAAAACTATGTGCTTGTGTTCCACTAGGCTTAATTCCCATCATTCTAGCAGCCATAACATTACTAGTACCAACACATCCTGCCATATATCCATAAATTGCTCCATCAAGTGAACTCTCAGGATTAACAGCTCTTCTAGAACCAAATTCTAAAACAGGTTTTCCATTACTTGCTTCTACTATCTTACGAGCATTCCCTGTAGTTAAAGTCGCACCATTTATAACAGATAACATATAAGTCTCAATAATCTGTGCTTCTAACAAAGAAGCCTCCACTGTAATAACAGGAGTATTAGGAAATATAGGAGTCCCTTCAGGTATTGCTTTAATAGTTCCATTAAATTTAAAGTCTCTCATATAATCAATAAAATCTTGATCATACCCACAATCTTCTAAATAAGAAATACTCTCTTCACTAAAATGAAGTCTCTCAATATAAGGAATTATTTTATCTAATCCCGCCATAATCGTATATCCCATACCATCAGGAAATTTACGATTAAATAAATCAAAAACTGATATTTGTTTATGCTTCCCTTCTTTAAAATAAGCATACATCATTGCAATCTGATATTGGTCTGTATCTAATGTATAATCCCTAACTAATCTATTCATATTATTTTCCATTTTTATTACCTCTTTCATATTTTTTAACTAACTCTACTCCAACACCACTCATAACTTTATAAGCCATATTCAAACTATCATCTCCTGGATGAAAATCAGCATCAAATGTTTCTACTGCTTCCATTAAAGCTCTAACTTTAACATCTCTATTTTCATTATCAAACTTACTCTTAGTCGGAATAGAAGCACCAAGTACACACATATCTGCCTCACATCCAATAAAATCAACTAACTCTAAGTTAGAACTACTATCAAGTATTTCATTATAATACTTACTAGCAATCACGCTAATAGCATTTTTCTCTACTACAAAGACCTTATCTTCATAAGAAATTAACTCATCTACCATTTCAGCTTCCCTAGTGCCTTTAATACAATGTGGAGGAAAACTTTTAAACTCCACTGAATTTTCAGTATGACAATCTTTAACAAAGACAACTGAATCTCCATGAGCAAGTGCATCTTCCACTAATCGAACACAATCAGGAACTATTCTTTCCACTCTCTCTGATGCAAGTGCACCTTCAGTAACAAATCCTTTAACCATATCTACTACCACTAACATTCTTTTACTCTTTTTCATTAATTCTAATTCACTCATCACAATCACTGTTATTATCTTTTTGTTAATAACACCTTTCAAAATAATTACAACTTGTTCGTTGTTATTAACATTATATTAATAACACACTAGTTTTGTCAATACTTTTTAATAAAAAACTTGCAAAATAATTTGCAAGCAATACTTTAACTATATAAAATCTATATTTTTTTACTATTTCCCTTAGTCATAGTGTAGCATTTTTTACACACTGGATAATGATTAACGCTAACCAACAATGATTCATATTCTACCTCTCCACACACATAACAATCAGCAGCTACTTCTTTATTACCACAATTATACTTTTTAAAAACTCGATTATCTTTCTTAAATCCTTCTCTTGCAAGATTACTCCTAGATATGAGTAACAACTCTTTCAATTCTTCTTTTGAAATATCGCAAAGGCATTGCGCATCTATATTCGAGA
>CAYJBD010000118.1:0-2636 GCA_964368465.1 uncultured Muribaculaceae bacterium | reverse complement strand
TTTGTTCTGTTTTATCTTACGAGAGTGATTATTTAGATATATGGTTAGAGTATGAAGATGAAGAAACTTTAGAATCAAAGTTTTTAAAACAAATAGATAAGTTTGATTTTTTAATGCAAGCTGCTTCTTATGGATATGATGTTTCTTATTTTAAAAGAAGTATTGCTGATATTAATAATGAATTATTATTAAAAGATTTAGAAGAATTAATTTTAATTACAAAAGGGAATATTGTTCCTGGAAATAATGAATAGGTGTGATAAGATGAATAAGTTATTTAAAATAATATGTGTTGTTTTAGTTCTTTTTTTAATAGTGGGTTGTTCTTTTAGTAAAGTTGAATTTACATATTCAGTTGATGGAAGAGTAGTTGAAATTGGTGATGCTATTACGATAAAAGTTTTAAGAGAAGATGAGATTGATTATGAATATGTAACTATAGATAAAGAAAATGATATTGAAATTGGTGATTATATTACTATTACTTATGATAAAATTACGGATGGTGTTTTTGAGAACTATGAATATGAAATTAAAGAGGTAGCAGAGTTTTCAGGTATGATTGAGTCAATTGATGGTGATAGTGCGATTATATTGGTTGATGAAAATGAAAGTTACATTTCATCTTCAGGTGATAGAGTAGTAGTAAATATTGATGATAACAAAGATTTAGTAGTTGGTGATTATGTTATGGTTGAATATAGTGGAGAAATTATGGAAAGTTATCCACTTCAAGTGAATGTAATAGGAATTTATAAGCTAATGGTTAATTAAGAATTATAATAGTTCTTTTTTTTTAATTAGATGTGAATATTTAGGAAGAAAATAGTTGTGCTTTAGTATATAATATACTTTAGGTGGTAATATGTATAAAAAAGAAATAGAAATTAGAGAGGAACTTCTTTCTTTAAAAGAGGAGTCATATCAGAAGTTTTCTTCTTCACTGATTCCTGGTGTTGATAATTTGATTGGTGTTAGAATTCCTGTGATTAGAAAGATTGCGAATAGATTAGTTAAAGAATCTGGTTTAGAATACTTGAGTAATGCAAATGATATTTATTTTGAAGAGACTATGTTAAAAGGGTTAATGGTAGGTAATTTGAAATTAGATATAGATACTGTTTTAGAACAAGTTGAATTATTTATTCCTAAGATAAATAACTGGTCTATATGTGATAGTTTTTGTAGTGGGCTTAAAATAGTTAGAAATCATAAAATTAAAGTGTGGGATTTTTTAGAAAAATATTATACTTCTGATAGTGTTTATGATATTAGGTTTGCAGTTGTTTTAATGTTGTTTCATTTTATTGAAGAAGATTATATAGATAAAATAATTAATGTGTGTGATAGTATTACTAATGATGATTACTATGTTAAGATGGCAGTGGCATGGTGTTTATCTATTTGTTATGTTAAATTCCCTAAAGAAACTCATAATTATTTACTTCATAATAATTTAGATGATGTAACATTTAATAAGACAATACAAAAGATTAGAGAGTCTTTTAGAGTAGATAAACTAACTAAGGAAGAGTTGAATAAATTAAAAAGAAAGAAGGTGTAGTATGACGTTTGATGAGAAGTATGAGATTATTAAAAATAATGATGAGAATTATGATTTGATATTTTATTATGCAGTTAAGTCTACTGGTATATATTGTAAGCCTTCATGTAAATCTAAATTACCTAATAGAGAGAATGTAGAGTTTTTTGATAAGGTAGAAGAAATATTAAAAAAAGGTTATAGACCTTGTAAGAGATGTAGAAGTGATCTGTTAGAATATAAGCCTATGAAGGAAATGGCTAATAAATTAAAAGATAAAATTGATGATATGTTTATTGAATATAAACTGTTAAATAAAGAATTTAGTAATATGGGTCTTTCTAAGAAAAGAATGGTTGAAGTATTTAAAGATGAGTATAAAATAACTCCAAGCGAATATATAAATAAGTTGAGGCTTGAGTATGCTAAGAAGTTATTGTTAGAAACTGAGGATAATATTATTGATATTGCTTATGCTGTTGGATTTGGTAGTGTGTCGGCCTTTTATAAGTTTTTTAAGAGTGAAACTAATAGTACTCCTTTTTTATATAGAAAAAAGAAAGGTGATGTTTTGTGATTAGGTATGCAGTATATAAATCTGATTTAGGTTTAATAAAAATAGGATATGAAGATGATTTTGTTGTTTATTTAAAAAGAATTAATGAAGTGGATAATAATTGTGGTAATAAGACTAGTTTTACAGATAGTGTTTTTGGTGAAGTAGAAGAATATTTTAAGGGTTGTAGAAGAGAATTTACTTTTAAGTATAAGCTAGTTGGTACTGAATTTCAAAAGAGAGTATGGGATGCTTTACTTACTATTCCTTATGGTGAAACTAGAACTTATAAAGAGGTTGCTATTTTAGTAGGTAATGAGAAAGCTAGTAGAGCGGTAGGTTTAGCTAATAATAAAAACCCTATAACAATAGTTATACCATGTCATAGGGTTATAGGTAGTAGTGGTAAGTTAGTTGGATATATAGGTGGTCTTGATATGAAAGAATATTTATTAGAGATGGAAAAGAATAATAAATATTAAATAGGTGATATTATATTACGAGTAGCAAAAGCACCTACACCACCAGATGAACTAC
>CAYJBD010000117.1:257-2672 GCA_964368465.1 uncultured Muribaculaceae bacterium | reverse complement strand
TTTGGATCAAGTCTTGATCAACTAGGACCTATGACTAGAACTGTTAAGGAAAATGCTCTTTTATTAAATGTTATTTCCGGTCATGATGATTCTGATTTAACATCTAGTGAAACTGTAGTTGATGATTATACTAGCCTACTAGGAGAAGATATTACGGGTATGAAAATTGGTGTTGTTAACTATTTCATGAGTGATATTGTTAATAGTGAAGTACGTAGTAAAATAACTGATACTATTAAACTACTTGAATCTAAAGGAGCAATTATTGACTATGTTGATATTGACTACATTGAAAATGCTGTTAACTTATATCAAATAATTGCCATGGGTGAAGCTAGTAGTAACCTTGCTCGTTTTGATGGAGTTCGTTATGGATATAGAACAGAATCTTACGACAACTTAGAAGATATGTATAAGAAAACTCGTGCTGAAGGATTTGGTGACGAAGTTAAAAGACGTATTATGGTAGGGTCATACTTATTAAGTGGTGAAAACGCTAAAATATATTATGATAAAGCTATGCGTATTCGTGATGATATTAAGAAAAGTTTTGAACAAAGGCTTAGTGAATATGATTTATTAATCGGACCAACTACCACAACAGTGGCTCCTAAACTAGGTGAGGGATTAAACGATCCAATGAAGAGTTTCTTAGATGACATACTAGTTATCCCGGTTAACATGGCAGGTCTACCAGCCTTATCTCTACCAGTTGGATTTAGTAAAGAAAATATGCCAATTGGTCTACATATAATAGGTAAAGCTTTTGATGAAAAAACTATTTATAAATTAGGATATTTCTTAGAACAAGAGCTTAATTTAAACTTAGAAGGAGGGAGTGTTAATGAGTAATTACAAAGTAACTATTGGAATAGAAGTCCATGTTGAATTACATACAAAAACTAAAATATTTTCTCCTAGCTTAAATCAAGTTAATAACTTTGCTAATAGTAATGTTTCTTTAATTGACTTAGGATATCCTGGAACACTACCAATTATTAATAAAGAAGTAGTAAATCAAGCAATCAAAGCAGCACATGTTCTAAACTGTGAAATTACTAAGATAATGCACTTTGATCGTAAAAATTACTTCTACCCAGATAATGCTAAAAATTATCAAATAACACAAAGTAGAACACCTATTGGAACACATGGTTATGTTGATATCGGTAATAAACTAATCTATTTAGAAGAAATGCACATTGAAGAAGATACAGCTAAGAGTATGCACCAAGAAAAAGAAAGTCTACTAGATTTTAACCGTTCAGGTGTACCTTTAATAGAGATAGTTACAAAGCCATGTATTACCTCTGGTGAGGAAGCAGTGAAGTATTTAGAAAAGTTAAAAGAAACTCTTTTCTATGCTGGAATTAGTGATTGTAAAATAGAAGAAGGTAGTATGCGATGTGATGCTAATATTTCTATTAGTAAAACTGATGAATTAGGTACTAAAATAGAAGTTAAAAATATTGGTTCAATTAGTAACGTTAAACTAGCTATTGATAGTGAAATAAAAAGACAAGAAGAACTATTAGAAAAAGGTGAAGTCCTTCGTGAAGAAACACGTCGACTAGATGAAAAGAGTGGTACTACTATTCTTATGCGTGTTAAAGAAGTAGGAAATGATTATCGCTATTTTCCAGAACCAGATATTCCTTATCTAGTTCTAACTGATGAACAAATAGCAAAAGCAACTTCTACTATACCTATGATGCCTAATGATAGAAGAGATATTTATTTAACTAGAGGTATTAATCCAGTTAATGTTGAAAAAATTATTTCTAACATTACAATAAGTGATTACTTAAACACTTATCTAAATACAGATATAGATTTAGTTATTGCTAGTAACTTATTACTAGGTGATATAGCATCATACCTAAATAAAACTAATTTAAAATTAGAGTCAACTAAACTTACTAAAGAAAAATTCATCGACTTAGTAACTAAAATAGCTGAAAAAGTCCTTACTAGTAAAAACGTAAAAGATGTTTTAGAAGACTTATTAAGTACTGATAAAACACTTGATGATATTGTCAAAGAAAAGAATATTACTAATATAAGTGATAGTAGTCTACTATTAGAAATAGTAACAAAAGTAATAAATACTAATCCTGAGAGCGTAACTGATTACAAAGACGGAAAAGATCGTGCTATTAAATACTTAATGGGACAAATAATGAAAGAAACTAAAGGGTCAGCTAATCCTAGTCTTGTTAATGATTTATTATTAGAAGAGTTAAAAAAACAATAAATTGCACTTATAAAAAACATAGTGTATAATATATAATACGAGGATGTGAAAAAATGAATTTAATGAAAATCATGCGTAAAAACAAATCGACAGTAATAGTAATTTTAATTTTTATAATTCTTATATTTGCTGGATTAGCAGTAAAAGACTGGTTTTTCCCT
>CAYJBD010000117.1:0-246 GCA_964368465.1 uncultured Muribaculaceae bacterium | reverse complement strand
GAGAAAAAAGCCATTTATGGTGATGTAGAAGGTCTAGAAGACCATGAATTTACTAAAGACTTACAAGAAGCGTTAACAACTAAATTTAAAGAAAATGCTGAAGTAAAAGAAGTTAGTTACATTGTTAAAGAAGCAAAATTAATTACCGTTGTTTTAACTTTGACTGATGAAACAACAATTGATAGAGCTAAAGCTATACCTAATCTTATATTAGAAAATGTTGAAGAAAAATATTTAACATTTTAT
>CAYJBD010000116.1:0-2703 GCA_964368465.1 uncultured Muribaculaceae bacterium | reverse complement strand
ATCTAATTAGTACCGAACTAGCAGCATTAGAAGAAATATCTAAAATGTGTGGAGAAGTAAAATCTAAAAAAGATGATAAGACAGCTTCAACACCTTTAGTAACCGTTAGTGATTTACAAAGAATGAAACAATTCGAAACGATTATAATGCGAATTAGAAAACAACCATTTAAAACAACCATGGTTCCTGATTACAAGATGAATTGGGGTAAAGAATATCCAAAAGCCAATTACCCACAAAGAGAAAAACAGCCTGTTAGTACTTTTGATTTAAGAGAGTTTGTTAAAGAAAACAAAAGAAAAAAACTAATGGAAATGATGGAAGGTGCAGGTAATAATGAAGGTGGAAGTAATATGTTACCACCGTTTGGCGGGCAAAATGCTAATCAGCAACAACCATTTTTACCACCTAACTTATTCCAAGCTAGTGAAAATAAGCAAAGTATGCAACCACCAACTCCTAAGCCAACATTAAATCCAGAAGATTTAATTAAGAAAATAGATGCTAGAATAGCAGAACTAGAAGAAGAAGAAAGAAAACTAAACGAAGAAAATAAAAAGAACGATATCCCAACAATAAAAGAACAAGTAACACCAAGACCGATAGCACCAACTTCACCTTCAGTTTCAGCATCAACACCATTGATAAATCAAGAACCAATTAAACAAGTAGAAGTGCAGACTAAGGAAGTAATTCCAACACCATTAGAAAACACATCACCTACTATTAATATACCAGAAGAAGAAGACGGTAAATTCTTTGATGACTTCTTCGATGACGAGGACTAAGGAGGTAAATCATGGATCCAAGTTTAAGAAAAAAAATATATATCATGGCCGGAATATTAGGAGGAGGAATCTTACTAATATTATTAGTTATCTTTTTAATGAGTTTATTATTTGGCGGAGCTAAGTCATATGCACAAATAGAAGTTATCATGCAAGAAGCAGCAGTAGATTATTATAAAGATAATGCTAACTTATTGCCAACTGAAGAAGGTGTCGAATTAGTAGTAAGTGCGGACACACTAGTAACTGCAGAAAAGATGAATCCATTAAGTGATTTGCTAGATGATGAATCATGTACTGGAGAAGTTGTAGTAACTAAAAACGGAGAAAATCATTTATATGTACCATATTTAGATTGTGGTGAAAATTATAAAACTGAAACATTAGCCGAAAAACTAACAAAAGAAGAAAATATAGTTGTTAGCGAAGAAGGACTATATTTCATGAATAATGAATATGTGTATCGTGGAGAAGTTAAAAATAATTATGTTTCTCTAAATGA
Organism: uncultured Muribaculaceae bacterium; assembly: GCA_964368465.1. Classification (GTDB taxonomy): domain Bacteria; phylum Bacillota_I; class Bacilli_A; order RF39; family UBA660; genus CARZYU01. The sequence continues at coordinate 1,413 of CAYJBD010000116.1, read as the reverse complement.
AGTTTTATATCGCATAGTAAAAGTTACTAATGACAACAAAATCATGCTTATAATGCAAGATCAAGATGATAATGCATTCCGTTATTATTGGGATAACAGATATAATTCAGCAAGAAGCGCTAATGTAGGTATTAATGATTATGAAATAAGTAGAGTAGCTGAATTTCTTGCTAATTTATATGAAACAGATGAATCTATAACAGCTAACCAACATCTTATTACATCAGGTAAATTTTGTATTGGAAAAAGAGATGAAATAACAGAAGTAAACGATGGTTCAGTTGAATGCTCTGTAATCAGTAATCAAACAGAAATAGGATTATTACCATTATATGATTATATCAATGCAAGTATTGATCCAAGCTGTAATTCATCAACAGATCCACAATGTCAAAACTATAACTATTTAGCTTACAGCCCTAATGATTGGTGGACAGCAACAGCTTCTAGTAAAAACACTTACAGTGTTTATGAAATTGATAAGAGTGGAAAACTAGACTCAAATAATGCTAGTGTTAATAAGATGATCAGACCAGTTATCTACTTAACACCAAGTACAATGTATTCTTCTGGTACAGGTACTTATAATGACCCATATATTGTAAGATAGAGACATCTATCTTTTTTTTTCATATAATATAAAGAGGTAATATATGAAAATAACAATAGAAAATTTTTTAAAACTACATAAATCTATTAGACTTAACATCATAGATATAAGAGAACATAACTCTTATATAATAAGTCATATTCCTAACAGTATCAATATAAGCGCTAAGTACTTATTAGTCTATCCCCATAAAAATTTAGATAAAAATAAAGATTATTATATCTACTGTCAATATGGAGAAAAAAGTGCTAAGTGTGCTCAACAATTAAGTGACTTAGGATACAAAGTTTACAATATTGAAGGCGGTTATAATGCCTATATAAGATATTAAATATATCTTTTTCTTTTTAAATATATTATAATATTAATATAGTAAAGGAGAAATATATGGACTATATCATCATAGGTTTATTAGTATTATTAATCATCCTAGTTGTAATACTATTATTTAAAAATATCAATGAAAGTAACATTACAGAGCGATTAGGTAAAATGGAAACAAGCATCATCAAAGACTTAGGAGAATTCCGTAGTAGTATTGTAAAAGATATCAATACAGATTTCAGTAAATTAAATGATACAATAGAAAAAAGATTGATGCACATCAATGAAAAAGTAAATGAAAGATTAGATCAAAACTTTGAAAAAACAAATAAAACATTTATGTCTGTTTTAGAAAGGCTAAGTAAAATAGATGAAGCTCAAAAGAAAATAGAATTATTATCTAATGACATAGTATCTCTAGAAAGCATTTTAACAGATAAAAAATCACGTGGTATTTTTGGTGAAGTTAATCTAAAACA
>CAYJBD010000115.1:0-2756 GCA_964368465.1 uncultured Muribaculaceae bacterium | reverse complement strand
TATGGAGGGGCACCTAATCCACCTGAATTAATTGGTGATATGATACCTGTTGTATTTGATTATGAAATAGATGACTGGGTGAAAGCAGATACATCTAGTGAATGGTATAGTTATATAGAATGGGAATGGGCTAATGTTGTTACAGTAACAGAAGCTAATAGAGCAACGCTAGTAGCAAGTGCACCAGGAACAGTAATACCAGATGCAGACATTAATGGAATGTTTGTATGGATACCAAGATATTCTTATACAATTAAGGATAACTACGGACGAGCTGGGTGTGGAGGTTTTGAACCTGCAACTATTGAATATCCAGGAGCATTTGATGTTAAATGGGTAACAACAGATACAACTGATTTAGGGACTGCAGCATATACAGGTGATACAGCGGAAAATTGGTTTACTAATTCAGCATTTTGTTGGGGTAATTCATGTGATAATCCTGCTACTAGAGCAAATGCCGAAAATAGAGAAGTTTCTGGTATTTGGGTCTCTAAGTTTGAGGTCAGTACTGCCGATAATACTTGTCTTTCGTCTTCTAGTGTAGATAATTGTGATAAACTATTACAACCAACAGTCAAACAAAATGTTACTTTGTGGAACAATGTGAGCATTTCCAATATGTTTAACAGTGTTCGATTATATATGCAAGGTAGTAATGGAACTGATATTTATGGTTTTGATGGAAGTAGTTATGATGCTCATATAATTAAAAATACAGAATGGGGAGCTGCTGCTTACTTATATCAATCTAAATATGGAACATATGGAAATGTTATGAGAATTGATGATAATCCTAGTAATAATTATTTTTATAGAGGAGCAGGTAAAGAAATTGCTTCTAGAAGAACCTTTTATGAATCTACTATTGTAGGAAATGGAGAATGTGATTTTAAAGAGGTTTTTCCGTCTGTTTGTCTTGAGAGTGTTTCAACTACTGGTACTGTAAATGGAATATATGATATGTCAGGTGGTTTGTTTGAAGTTGTTATGATAAATGTAGTTGATGAATTAGGAAATTTTAATCCAAGTGAATCAGGTTTTAGTAATCAATTAGAGCAAAAATATTATAATATATATGATTACATTGAATCTCCTGGTATTTTAGAAAATGGAGGCTTGTTGGGAGATGCAATAACTGAAATTAATGGTTTTTATAGTGATAGAGCAATTTTTGCTTTTGGTATGAGACCTTGGGTAACAAGAGGTGGTATGGCACATTATGCTGATAATGTTCATGAAAACGGAGGACTTTATAATTACATTTTTTCTAGTGGTGGTGGATCTGCTGAAGATATGATCACCAGTAGAGTCGTAATAACGCCTTAATAATTTATAGATTGTATTAAAAACACTTGTCTAATCATATAATATTTAGTAAAATTAGTTAAGGGAGATGATATTATATGTGGATGGACATTTTATTAGTAGTAATTGGCTTAATAGCTGGATTAGTTGGTGGTTTCTTTTTAGCAAAACATTTCATGATGAAATACTTAAAGAAGAATCCTCCTATCAATGAAGATATGATTAAAGCGCTTATGTTACAAATGGGGAGAAAGCCTTCTCAAAAGCAAATTAATCAAATGATGAAATCAATGGAAAAACATATGTAAGAACTTAACTTTTGTTAAGTTTTTTTGTTGATAAATTTTGTGTTTTATGTGATAATAAATTATATTTTGAATAGGGGGAATGTTTATGGATAATAATATTATTAATGTTGTTAGAAGTAAGAGTGATATTGTTGATATTATTTCTGAACGTCTTCCTTTGGTACAAAAGGGTAAGAATTTTTTTGGAGTATGTCCTTTTCATGATGATACTAATCCTTCGATGAGTGTTTCTAGGGAAAAACAGATTTATACTTGTTTTTCGTGTGGGGCGACTGGTAATGTCTTTAATTTTATTATGGACTATGAGCATTTATCTTTTAGGGAAGCACTTTCTTATTTAGCTGATAAACAGGGTGTTTCTTTAGGTAATATGACTATTAAGAGTAAAAGTAGTTCGTTTGATAAATTTTATGATATTTATAATCTTTCTTTAAAGTTTTATCAAAATAATTTACTTAGTAGTAAGGGTCATAATGCTAAAGACTATTTACTTGGTAGAGGACTTAATGATGATATTATAAAGAAGTTTTCTATTGGTTTATCGTTTAATGATCATTCTCTTGTTAAATTACTTACTTCTAAACAATATGATTTAGTCGATCTTAATAATATTGGTCTTGCTAGTAATAATCATGACTTGTTTTTGAATAGAATTATGTTTCCTCTTCATGATGTCAGTGGTAAAGTAGTAGGTTTTTCCGGTAGAATATATGATAAGAGTGATAATAATAAATACCTTAATACGAAGGAAACTATTATCTTTAAAAAGGGTCTTACTCTATATAATTATCACTTAGCAAAGGACGTTGTTCGTGTTAAGAAGAGTGTTATTGTTATGGAAGGGTTTATGGATGTTATTAGGGCATCTACTATTGGTGTAGACAATGTAGTAGCACTTATGGGTACTGCTTTAACTAGTGAACAAGCTAACTTGCTTAAAAGATTGTCACCTAATATTATTCTTTGTTTAGATGGAGATAGTGCGGGTAGAAAAGCTACTTTATCGATTGGTGAGACTCTTAGTAAACTTGGAGTAGAAGTAAAAGTTATTGCCCTAGAAGATAATTTGGATCCTGATGAATATATCGTTAAAAATGGTGAGAACAGATTTCTTGCTAAGATAGAACAAGCATTATTCTT
>CAYJBD010000114.1:0-2804 GCA_964368465.1 uncultured Muribaculaceae bacterium | reverse complement strand
TTGCTAGAACTTTACCACAGGATAAATCAAGGTTAGTTAGACTTGCTCAGTCACAAGATTTAGTAGTTGGTATGACAGGAGATGGAGTAAATGATGCTCCTGCTTTAAAGAAAGCAGATGTTTCTTTTGCTATGGGATCAGGAAGTGAAATTAGTAAAGAAGCAAGTTCGATTGTAATACTTGATAATAATTTTTTATCGATTGCTAAAGCTATTTTATTTGGGAGAACTATTTTTAAGAGTATACGGAAGTTTATTATATTTCAATTGACCGTCAATTTATGTGCTGTTAGTGTTACCTTAGTAGGTCCTTTTATTGGTATAGATGCTCCTGTGACGGTTATACAAATGTTATGGATTAATATGGTTATGGATACTCTTGCTGGGATTGCTTTTTCTTTTGAAGTTCCACTTGAAGAATATATGGATGAAATTCCTAAGACAAAGGGTGAGATGATTATCAATAGATATATGTTAGGGGAAATATTATTTACTGGTATTATGTCTGCTGTTTTGTGTATAGTGTTTTTAAAGCTAGATTTCTTTCATAGTTTATTTAGAGTAGATGGAAGAGATTTCTATTTCTTAACGGCTTTCTTTGGAGTATTTATATTTATGGGAATCTTTAATTGTTTTAATGCTAGAACTCATCGGTTGAATTTACTAGCGCATTTATCAAAAAATAAAATCTTTGTTTTTACGATTGTTTTTATTATATTAGTACAAGTATTACTTATATATTTTGGAGGAGATTTATTTAGAACAATTGGTCTTAATTATCAAGAGTTTAGTTATATGATTATGTTTTCATTATTAGTTATTCCAATAGATTTAATTAGAAAAATATATTTAAGAAAAAAAGGTGAGATTGGTGGTGTATAATCTTGCTTTTTTTCTTTTTAATATTTAAAAATATGTTATAATGTATATTATAGTAGGAGGAGTAATAATGATTGAACTTTATAAACATAATTTAGAAGCATATTTAAAAGTAAAAGAAATGTTTCAAGAAGAAAGAAAAGCTTGTATAATTCATGCGACAGGTACAGGTAAGTCTTTTGTTGCTTTAAAATTAATAGAAGATCAAATATTAGAAAATCCAGATAGTAAGATAGTTTATTTTACTCCTTTAAATGGGATTGCTAGTCAAATAGAAGAACATTTAGTATCTATGGGATTAGAAGATAAATATTTAAAAAATATAGAATTTATTAATTATCAAACCGCTAATAATAAACTTAAAGATGATTCTATTAATGATGTTGAAGCTGATCTTTTTATAACTGATGAGTTTCATCATATAGGGGCACCTGAATGGACTAGAGCTTTAGAAACAATTTTTAATAATAATATGGATGCTAAGATATTTGGGATGACTGCAACTGCTGTTAGAAGAATGGGTACTAATGATGAAGAGAATGTTTCAGAGACTTTTTTTGAAGGAAATGTGGCAAGTGAATTTGATTTAGCGGATGCTATTGCTCAAGGGGTACTACCAGAACCTGAATATCATACGGCACCTATATATTTATTAGAAGAAGCAAAAGAATTAGAAGAATTTATTAATAGTAATGAACTAGATGACGCGGATGCTTCAAAATATATTGAAGTACTGCAGGATATAAAGAAACAAATAAGTAAGATGGAAACAGAAACTGATATATTTAAGAATAATATAGATGTATCAGGTAAATATATTTATTTTTGTCCAAAGGGATCTGATATTAAAGAACTGCAAGAAGCATTTATGGAAAAACTTAGTGTTGAACAAAGAAATAATGTTGAGTTTTATCAAGTTCATAGTGCTACTTATAATAGTAAAACAAATGAAAATGCTGCTTATAATTTTTATCACAATATGTCTAGTGATAATAGCATGCAAAATGTTGGTAATAAATTAAGAGTTATGTTTGCAATTGATATGTATAACGAAGGAATTCATGTACCTGATATTAATGGTATTATAATGGGAAGAGAAACAAGATCAGATATTTTATATTACCAACAATTAGGAAGAAGTTTAGCTGTTAAAAAGAAAAGTGATAATGAAAGAGAAAACAATAATATTAAGCCACCAGTTGTAATTGACTTAATGGGTAATATTAATAATATGTATACATTATCACAAAAAGTTGTTGTGAAAAGAAATGAAAAACTAGAGAACTCTAAAGATGAAGAAAGTATTGGTTCTAAAGACAATTTCTTTTTAAGTGATGAAGATAATTTTAATCAAAATATTGGAATTAAGTTTGGTTTAAGTGATGAAATAATTAATATTCTTGATGCAATTAATGAAATAAAAAGTTATCGTAATAGTGTAGATACTTTTGATATTAACTTAAGCAAACTAATTAAAGAATTACGAGAAACTGGAGAAATAATTAAGTATATAAAAATCGATGATACGCGGAGACCAACTCAATCTTATCACTTTATGCAATACCATAAAGAGGAGATATTAAAAGCTGCAGAAGACGGAAATGAATTGGCAATCTAACTTGTTACTAAAGATAGATATTTTTGGACTGATGAACAAAAAGCACAAGCAGATGCAGAAGAATTTAAAACAAAGCTTCAAATAGCAACAGATGAATTGCGAGAAACTGGAGTAATAATTAAGTCAATAAAAATCGATGGTAACCAGAGACCAACTCCATCTTATACCTTTATGCAAAACCACAAAGAGGAGATATTAAAAGCTGCAGAAGACGGAAATGAACTAGCAATAGAACTTGTTACTAAAGATAGATATTTTTGGACTGATGAACAAAAAGCACAAGCAGATGCAGAAGAATTTAAAACAAA
>CAYJBD010000113.1:0-2805 GCA_964368465.1 uncultured Muribaculaceae bacterium | reverse complement strand
CTATCAAACGTATTGACAGTCCTAATTGTCGTTTAGAAACAATAATGGACATTGTTAAAGGACCAGATTTTGCAACCGGAGCAATCATAGAAGGAATAAACGGTATAAAAGAAGCTTACGAAACAGGAAGAGGAAGAGTAATTGTTAGAAGTAAAACAGAGTTTATAGAAGAAAAGACTAAAAACAATCTAATTATTACTGAGATTCCTTATGAAGTTAATAAAGCAGCCCTAGTACGTAAAATTGATGAAATTAGAATTGATAAAAAAATAGATGGAATTATCGAAGTAAGAGATGAGTCGGACAAAGCTCTTAGAATAGTTGTTGAACTAAAAAAAGATATGAACAAAGAACTTATCTTAAACTATTTACTAAAAAATACTGATCTTCAAATAAGTTATAACTTCAATATGGTATCTATTGTTAATAGAAGACCTAAACTATTAGGGATACTAGAAATATTAGATGCCTATATTGCTCATAAAAAAGAAGTGGTAGTAAGAAGAACAGAATTTGATTTAGAACACGCTAAAGCAAGATTTCATATCGTTGAAGGACTGATTAAATGTCTATCAATTTTAGATGAAGTAATTAAAACTATTCGTGCTAGTAAAAATAAATCAGATGCAAAAGAAAACTTAGTAAAAGAATATAAATTTAGTGAATTACAAGCAGAAGCAATTGTTATGTTACAACTATATAAATTAACTAATACAGATGTTGTGTTACTAGAAGAAGAATTAGATAACTTAAAGAAAATTATCGCAGGTCTTGAAGCTATTCTTAATAGTGAAGATATTCTTCATCAAGTAATGAAAGAAGAACTAAAAAAAGTTAAGAAAGAATATGCAATACCTCGTCGTAGTGAAATAAAAGAAGAAGTAACAGAATTAAAAATAGATGCTGAAGATCTAATTGCTAAAGAAGATGTTGTAGTCTTAGTAACAAAAGATGGTTACATCAAAAGAGCAAGTCTTAGAAGTTATCAAGCAACAGATGATGAACCAACACTAAAAGAAAATGACTATATCATTGGTAAATATGAAGCAAATACAGTTGATACAGTTTTATTATTTACTAGTTTAGGTAACTACTTATATGTACCAGTTCACATCATACCAGATACTAAATGGAAAGACCTAGGAAAACATATTAGTAATGTTATCAAAATCGACGAAAGTGAAGAAATAATATTCTCAACACTAGTAAAAGACTTTGATACTAATCTAGAAGTTTTACTAGCATCAACAGATGGACTTATCAAAAAGACATCTCTAAAAGATTTTGAAGTATCACGTTATACTAAACCAATAACTTGTATGAAACTAAAAGCAAATGCTAAGTTAGTATCAGTTGCCATTGCATTACACAATGATGTATTCATTTCAACTGACTCAGGTTATGGACTATGGTTTGATAAACAAGAAGTACCATTAGTAGGATTAAGAACAAGTGGAGTTAAAGCAATTAACTTAAAAAATGATAACTTAGTAGCTATGAGTAATTTTAATAGTGATAATATAGAATATGTCTCTATCATTACTGATAAAGGAACAGCAAAGCGTGTTAAGTTAACTGAATTTGAAAAAACATCACGTGCAAGACGTGGTCTAATGATAATCAAAGAGGTTAAATCTAATCCTCATAAAATAATTAACACTTTTACAACTGAAACTAAATCAATCATAGGTTTAAAAACATCTGAAGTAATAGAAGTTAAATTAACTGAATTCAAAGTAGCAGACCGCTATTCAACAGGAAACACTATTACAAAAGAGTACATTAACCAAAGTTTCATTAAAACAGACTTAAAACAAGCTATTAATAGTGAAACAATTGATGAAGAAAATGTTGTTGAAACAAAAAAAGTCTCTCTAAAAGAAATAGATGAGAGATTAATGACAATTGATGATTTTATAGAAGAAGAGTAGAAATACTCTTTTCTTTTTTTGCTAACAGAAGTATAATAAGTCAAAGGAGAAGCACATGCCTAAAAAAGAACAAAATAGCATTAGAAAATACAATTGTTTTAAGCACAATAGGTTTTGTCAGTATAACACCAATCGTAAATTTATTACCTATTGCTGTAACAACCTCTGTTGTAGGAATGACTAGTTATATAATTACAGATAGTTTACTAGAGAAAAATAAAATTAAAACAAAAACATATCAATTAAAGAATAATATAGAAAAAGAGTAGAAATACTCTTTTTTTTATAATAAAAAAGACTTTACGAATAACGTAAAATCCATTAAAACGGTTGGACTAAATCAGTACTAGGATTAGTGTTAAATAAAATTCTTTGTGTCTTCTCGATTTTATTTCCACCTTTGTCCTCAACTATAATCATCACTGTCATCACTTACTTCCAAATGATCATAATTAATATCATCAATCGTATCAACACTTAACTCCGGTTTGAAAAATGTAATAACTGGTGCTTTAATATCATGAGGATTATTGAAGTCAGTCAAGTAAATCTCATCTCTAGTATTAGCAATCCATCCAACTTTCCCATTATCAAGTTCAATCTTATACCAATAATACTTGTCATCCTCTGTATTAACTTCCACCGCACGATATTTCTCGTTCTTATAAACAGTATCTATTTGAGTAGAATCAACAGATGGATTTTTTCTAACATTTAAATATTCATTTAATACTAATACGTGCCACTCATCTTCACCAATCTCATCAAAAAACATTGGATAAACAAAAGTAAACCCCAAATAAGCAATTGCGCCTAAAATAATTAATGTAATAATAAAACCTTTCATAAATACCTCCTTTTTAAAATATTATAT
>CAYJBD010000112.1:0-2812 GCA_964368465.1 uncultured Muribaculaceae bacterium | reverse complement strand
AATCCTTATGAGAGCAAAACCAGATGAAGTTAAATTAGTAATGGTTGATCCTAAAAAAGTTGAGTTATCAGGATATAATGGAATACCACATTTAATGTGTCCAGTTGTAACAGATCCTAAAAAAGCAGCAGTAGCACTAGCTAAGATCGTTGCCGAAATGGAAAGACGTTACGAAGTATTCAGTGACACAGCAACTAAAAATATAGGAACATATAACGAATATATCGAAAAGAAAAATGAAAAACTACCACAAGAAGAAAAAATGAAAAAAATGCCATATATCGTTGCAATTGTCGACGAGTTAGCAGACCTTATGTTAGTAGCTAGTAAAGAAGTAGAAGATTCTATTTTAAGAATTACACAAATGGCAAGAGCTGCAGGAATTCACTTAATTATTGCTACACAAAGACCATCAACAGATGTAATTACAGGTCTTGTTAAATCTAATATTCCATCAAGAATATCATTTGCTGTTAGTAGTAGTATTGATTCAAGGACAATACTAGACGCTACAGGAGCAGAAAAACTATTAGGTAAAGGGGATATGTTATTATTACCAATGGGAGAGTCAGCACCACAGCGTTTACAAGGAGCATATATATCAGATGATGAAATTAAAAAGATAATAGATCACACTATTTCACAACAAATTGCACAGTATGATGAAAGTATGATGAATCTTAATTCAGTAGATAATACTAAGAGTGCGTCTCAAATGGAAGATGCTGATCAAAAAGAAGAATATGATGATCCTCTTTATAATGAAATAGTAGAGTTTGTCATTGATACTCAAAAAGCAAGTGCTTCCTTATTACAAAGAAGATTTAAATTAGGATATAATAGAGCAGCAAGAATAGTAGACTTATTAGAAGAACGAGGAATAATAGGACCACAAAATGGATCTAAACCAAGAGAAGTTCTTGTTCAATTAGATCATACTGAGGAGGAATAATATGACACCACATATTGAAAGTAAACAAGGAGAAATAGCAAAACTAGTACTTATGCCAGGAGATCCATTAAGAGCTAAAGTAATAGCCAATACCTTTTTAAAAGATATAAAATTAGTAAATGATGTAAGAGGTATGACTGCTTATACAGGAACATACAAAGACACATTAGTAACTATTTTTCCATCTGGAATGGGAATACCAAGTATGGGAATCTACGCTTATGAATTATTCAAAGTATATGACGTTGATAAAATCATAAGAGTAGGGTCAACTGGTAGCTTCAAAGAAGAAATAGGCTTATTTGATTTAATTCTAGTTGATAAAACAATTACTAATAGTAATTTTGCGCTTAATTTTACAGGAGTAAACACTCAAGAAATAAAAACAACAACAAGTTTAAATAACAAAATAGAAGAAGTAGCTAAACAAAAGAATAAACACTTATATAAAGGAACGATTTTATGTAGTGAAACATTCTATAGTAATGTAAAACCTAATATATCAGATGAAGTATTGGGTGTTGAAATGGAAAGCTTCGCACTTTCTACTATTGCCAATGATTTAAACAAAGAAGCAACCACACTTTTAACTGTTTCAGACAATTTAGTAACTAAACAAGAAACAACAAGTGAAGAAAGACAAAATAAATTTATTGAAATGATGGAAATAGCTCTAGAAGCAATAATAAATAAAAATTAGTATTTAGTGCATAATAAGAAAAAGGAGATATTATGAAACAACTTACAAAAGATCTAGGATCATATAATTTACATATGATTAAGACGGATAAATTTAAAACAACTAAAGTAAGAGTTATCTTTCAAGATGAAATAAAGAAAGAAGAAATAACTATACGTAATGTCCTAGTAGATATGTTAACCCTTACAAATAAAGAATTTAACACTAAACAAAAATTAGCAATTGAAGCAGGTGAATTATACGCAGCTTCCATTGAAGGACATAATACAAGAATAGGTAATCATATCAACACTAATATTAATTTAACTTTTCTAAATGAAAAATATACAGAAGAAGGAATGTTTAATAAAAGTATTGAATTCTTAAGTAAAATTATTTTTAATCCAAATGTTAAAAACAATGAATTTGACAAAGACATGTTTGATATTGTAACTAATGATACAGAACTTTTAATTAAAAGTATTAAAGAAGAAACAAGGAAATATAGCGTTATTAGATTACTAGAAGAGATGAATCCTGATTTACCAAACTCATATCGTGGATTTGGATATATTGAAGATGTTTCTAATATTAATCCTTCAAATTTATATGACTATTATAAAAAAATGCTAAAGACCAACAAAATAGATATCTATATTATAGGTAATATTGACTTTAGTGAAACAGAACAAGTATTTAGAAAGTACTTTAAGTTTGAAACATATAAAAAAGCAAAATGTCCAATTCATATAACACAAAAGATAACAAAAAAAGAAATAAAAGAAGTAAAAGAACAAGATGAATTAAATCAAACAAACTAGCAATAGGGTTAAAAACAATAGACTTAGATAAAGAAGAAATCAATTATGCACTAACTCTTTATAATATTCTTTTAGGAGGAGGGACAGACTCTAAACTATTTCAACAAGTAAGAGAAAAAAACTCCCTAGCTTATACAGTAGGATCATTTACTAACAAAGTTGATAATGTTCTAATTATAACTGCAGGTATATCTAAATCTAATTATGATAAATGTTTGAAAATCATCAAAGAACAACTAAAATTAATGGAAAAAGGATCGTTTGATGAAAAAGACTTAGAAAGTGCTAAACAACTTTATAATACTGCTATGGATGAAATGGAAGAATCGCCAAGTCAATTAATTGAAGCACACTACATGA
>CAYJBD010000111.1:2661-2902 GCA_964368465.1 uncultured Muribaculaceae bacterium | reverse complement strand
TAAGATCCTTGATAAAAAAAATCATTAAATTGATGAGTCCCTTTCATCACATTTGCATCTAAAAACATATCTAATTGAATATCTACATCTCTATTATCTTCACCTAATATACTAGAAATAACAACCAAATCTTTAGGCAAAACTTTATACGATCTAGAATCTTCAAGTAATTGAAATGCTTGTGTTCTGATAACTAAATTGTAATCATTGCTAACTCTAGGACTAATCACTTTATCAACTG
>CAYJBD010000111.1:736-2616 GCA_964368465.1 uncultured Muribaculaceae bacterium | reverse complement strand
CGGAGTTGCTATTCTACCACGAGAAGTTCTTTTTAAAAATCCATTTTGCAATAAATATGGTTCATAAACATCTTCTATCGTTGTAACCTCTTCCCCTATACTAGAAGCAATTGACTCAACACCTACAGGTCCACCATTAAACTTTTCAATAATTGTTTTAAGTAATTGATGATCTGTTTCATCAAGACCAAGTTTATCTACTTTCAAACGACCAAGTGCTTTTTCTGTAATTTTCTTATCCACAACATTAAGCCCTTCTACCAAAGCAAAATCCCTAACTCTTTTAAATAATCTATTAGCTATTCTAGGAGTACCTCTACTTCTTGTCGCTAACTCTAAAGCAGCTTCATCTTCTATTGGCATTTTAAGTACTCTAGCCGTACGAGATACAATAGTTTTTAACTCATCAACAGTATAAAATTGTAATTTAGAAACAATCCCAAAACGATCACGTAAAGGTGCTGTTAAATCTCCTGCTCTAGTAGTAGCACCTACTAAAGTAAAAGGAGGTAAATCAATTTTAATACTTCGAGTAGCTCCTTCTCCTCCCACCATAATATCTAAAGAATAATCTTCCATAGCTGGATACAATATTTCTTCAATAATACGAGGCATACGATGAATCTCATCTATAAATAAAACATCCCCTGGTTCTAAAGAAGATAATATTGCCGCAAGATCCCCTTGTTTCTCAATCGAAGGACCACTAGCAGTCTTAATATTAACACCTAACTCATTAGCAATAATAATTGATCAAGTGTTTCTTCTCTAAGTTTAGCAGCTTCTATAAATACTTTCATATTTTCTTTAACATCACTTTGACCTATATATTCTGCTAATGTACTAGGACGAATATTATCTAAATCTTCATCTAACTCATCACTAGTAATAATTCTTTCCTCTTCCATGAAAACCTCCTATTTTAATAATAACTTTAACGCTTCTTTAACCTGCTCTTCAATTGTAAGTTCTAAAGATACTTTATGTAAAATACTCTTATAGTCTTTATCTTTATAACCAAGACCACTAAGTACTGCTGTTAACTCTTCATATCCACGACTATCTACAATAACACCATCACTTACAACAGCATTAACTTTACCCTTCAAATCTAAAATAATCTGTTTAGCTAATTTTTCTCCTATCTTAGGAAACTTCTTTAAGTATAATAAATTCTCTCTATTAATAGCATCAATTATCCCACTAATAGAACCAGTAGCAAGTATTGGTAAAGTCATCTTAGGACCTAATCCCTTAACACTAATAAGTTTTAAAAACATCTCTTGTTCCTCGATTGTTTTAAATCCAAATAAATTATGTTCATCTTCTTTAATTTGTTGATAAATATATACTTTATAATCTTTACCTTCTTCAAAAGAATAAGGATTAGCTGTGTATACTAAATAACCTATATTATTAACCTCTACTACAATAAAAGTAGAACTAATTTCTTTAACTACACCATTTAAATAACGAAACATATATACCTTCTTTCTATTTAATTATACAACATAAACATTTGTTTGCAAAGAAAAAAAGTACTACAAAGTACTCATTTTATTATTTATCTAGACATTTAGATTTATATACAACTTCTTTTGAAGCACCATATCCATGTCTAACAGTCACTAAATTAGAATCTACTTCCATAGTAGTTTTCCAAGAAAGACTTCTACCTATTTTAGCTTCTTCTAAACAATTTGCTAAAATACCTTCAGCATCATAGTCCACTCTCAAAGTACAACTACCGTACTCTTCTATGTCCTTTTCAATTTTCTCTTCTAACTTTGTCATAAAAACACTTGCTTGTAAAGGCGTTAGTAACGGTATTGAATTATTAGTCATTTCTTTTAGCATTACCATCATTTGTTGTGAAGGTT
>CAYJBD010000111.1:0-726 GCA_964368465.1 uncultured Muribaculaceae bacterium | reverse complement strand
ATCAGAAAGCCACCACTCTACAGCTTTCATAATTGCTTCATTTCTCATATTAAATTTCTCCTTACTTCTTACTCTTATTACCATCAATTTCTACATTAACAGTTTTATTATAATTAGGATCATAAGACTTAATATAATGATTTAAAAACCCTAATTTTAACGATAATTTATTTTGTTCATTAGTCATTGGTTTAACAAAACCACCAACTGGTAAAAAAGCTTGAGCAGCTAACTGCTTATAGTTTTTACCTTCAAACTCATATTCAGTTAAATAACTTTTACCGCTTTTTTCTTCTAATTCTTTAATATTTTCACTACTCATAGAACCTGGATTAAAAAATGTAGTAGATACAGATAAATCATTATTTAAAATCTGTCCGTTAGTTTGTGTTCTAGTACTTCCTTGATACCCAGAAGCATTGTTAGCAACTAAACTACCTACAAAAGAACCACCTGTTGTACAAGCATTACCTACATATCCCCTAGCCCAATCATCATCCTTAGAAACTTCACTTTCTGTATAATGTTTACTTAATATTTCTTTAGAAATAAATTCTCTATTAACATATAAGTTCTTTATCAACTTTTTAATATCATCACTAGTAGCTAAAATACCTGCATTACCAGAATAACCACCCATTTTAATAGCTTTCATATCATTATTAAGTCCATGAATAGCATTAGGTGTACCAGGCACTAAGTTTCTTTTCTCTTCTGGTACTACTA
>CAYJBD010000110.1:0-2994 GCA_964368465.1 uncultured Muribaculaceae bacterium | reverse complement strand
AAATAATGATTTATTAGAAATAGAAGTTAAAGCAACATATAGGTATTTTAGTGATAAAGAGTTTGGGTATATTAGTAAAATATCTGATAGAGATAGTGTAGAAGATGTTTTAGATGAGGAACTTAAATTAGAAAACTATAATATGTATGATGAGTTTATACATGTTTATAAATATGATGAAGAAAGAGAAAATTATTATTTAATGGAAATTAAATATAAGGGGTAGTTAAGATGAAAAAAAATAAAAATAGTTATGTAAAATTAGTAGGGTTATTAATATTTACTTTAATATTTTCTAATATAATTGTTGATTATACGTTTAATATAGGTATTTTTACAGTATTGTGGAGTGTGTTTACATATCCATTTGTGTTTTTCTTTGCTAATGTGATTACTAAATATTTTGGATATAAGAAGACTTTATGGGCGCTTTTTCTAGCCATTGTAGCACAGTTTTCATGGTATTTAGGGTATAGTAGTGCGATTGGTGAAAGTGTTGATTTTTTAGTTATAATAGCTAGTTTAGTGGCTTTTGCAGTTAGTCAATTAGTCAATTTAGTTTTATATGTTAGATTATTAAAACAAAAAACAATTAATGTTGTTTATTTAATAGGGACATTCTTTTTACTATTATGAATATAGCATACGATTTAAGTTTATTTTATGCTACTACTATTAGAACTGTTTTAGCAATAATTATGGCTTATATCGATAGTAATTATTTAGTTGAAAAGAAGAAAATTACTAAGAAAAAAACAAAGAGAAAGAGGTCGTAAATATGGATTTAGAGAAAAGAATTGAATTAATTGAAGAGAGAAATAAAAGAGTAGAAGGGGATAAAGCTTGGGAAGGCAGTTGGTTAAGAAAAATAATAATAATAGTTTTAACTTATATCTTTGCAGTTTTATATTTGTTTACAGCAGATAACACTAATCCTTTATTTGGAGCAGTTGTTCCGTGTGTTGGTTTTTTCTTATCGACACAGTCTATTGGGTTTATAAAAAAACTTTGGTTAAAGAAAAGAGATAAATAATTAATTATTCCATTTAGGTGGATATAAGTAATTTATTTTCTCTTTTTTCTTTGTATATTTCTTTTTTATTTTAGAACGATTTGACTTTAGATTTGGAACTTTTTCACGACAATATTTATCAAGTTCACAGAAGATATTTTGACAGTCGATCAACTGTAGTTTTCTACTATTTAAGTATTTAAAATTTAAGTTTAATCTTTTAAATTCTTTTTCTTGGTTATTGTACATATATCGTATAATATCTTCATTAGTATTTTTGCCAAGAGAAATAAAGCATTTTTTAATACCTCTTAAGGAACCTGGTCCTGCGATAGTAAATTCATCTTCTTGATAGTTAGTAATAGTACTGTAGTTGATGTCTGTTATTAACTGGTAAGCCATGAAATTACCTATTAAGGGATAACTTTTCAAGATATTAAATCCTTCTTCCATAGTATTAGTTTCTTTGATTGATTTAGTTATGTTATCTAATTTAAACATTTTATTGATTAAGGCCAAGTGATTATCATGTTTTTTATCATAGCCAAAGGCTTTATTAGCACAACTTATATAAGCATTGTTATAAATAGGGTTAACTGAATTAGATAATATATTAGAAAACTCTTTTTGATTGAATATTGATAATGTTATGTCTTTGTATTTAGTCAATAACAATTCCCATGTTTCTATTTTATTAAATAATTTAAATAGGATTATTCTAAAAATCGTGTCTTCATCATTATATGTTTTGCCATTGTAAATGACATTTTTTAGTAGATATTGAGTTGTTCTATCATTTACTCTGTAACTATTACAAAACTTGTAATTTTGTAAGATAGGGTCAGTAGTCCATGGTTCTTTTTCATTATTTATCTTTTTTAGAAATATATTGTGTCTTTCATAGGCAAAGTACCAATATAAATCATATATTTCTTGTCTTTTAATCATTTGTTTACTCCTTTTTTTTAATTTATCAAGGTATTGTAAATATTTCAACTATAAATAATTGTCTTTACAAAGTTATTGTGATATTATTTATATAGAGTAATATAGTGAGGTTAAGATATGAATAAATTTAAAGGTTATGGATTATATTTGGTATTAGGTATTATCTTAGTGGTAGGTGGTATTTCATTTGCATTATTGTCAGTTATATTAGACGATTCTACTGATAATATTATGATAGCGGGTACATTAGCAATGACTTTAGATGAGTCTAATTCGCTTACTTTGAATAATGCTATTCCTGTTAAAGATGAAGATGGTATGGCAGGTGATGCTTTTACTTTTGATGTTGAGAATACTGGTAATATTGATGCTGGGTATATTATATATTTAGAGGACTTAGCATTAGAAGCAGGACAAACTAAAATACCAGGGGCTAATATTAAGTATGAATTAAAAGTTAATGGGGTTACTTGTAATATAGGATATTTAAGTGAGAGTGATACTGTTTTATATACTAATAATATTAAACCAACAGGATTAACTAATTTTGAACTTAGATTATGGCTTGCATATGAGACTACATCATTACCATCTAATTCAGTGTTTGCTAGTCAGTTAAGAATAGAAGCAACACAAGTGATGGTTAATCCAGTTACTGTGTGTAATAATGCACCAAAAGAAGAAGATACGACTTTAGGATGTACTGATATACCAAGTTATGGTGGAGTTCCTAATGAACCTGAGTTAGTTGGAGATATGATACCAGTTGTTTATGATGAAGCACAAAGTGAATGGGTAAAAGCAGATGTATCTAGTGAATGGTACAGTTATATCGAATGGGAGTGGGCAAATGCTGTTACAGTGACTGAAACAAATAGAGCTGCATTAGTAGCTAGTACAGCTGGAACAGTAATACCAATGGATGATATAAATGCAATGTTTGTATGGATACCAAGATATTCTTATACGATTAAAGATACTTATGGAGTACAAGGATGTGGTGGAAGTACATCAACAGTAGATACTCCTGGATC
>CAYJBD010000109.1:1591-3013 GCA_964368465.1 uncultured Muribaculaceae bacterium | reverse complement strand
TAGAGGTTTTTATGAAAAATGATTTTTTTATGTTAGATAATGTTACTTATTTAGATAGTGGTTCTAGTAGTATTAAACTTAAGTCTGTTGTTGATGTTATGGGTAATTATTATCGTGATTATGGTGTTAATATTGATAGAGGTGGTTATGATGTTAGTTTAGAAGCATCTAACTTATATGAGAAGGCTAGGAAGACAGTAGCTTCTTTCCTTAACTGTGATGATAGTAGTCAAATTATATTTACTAGTGGAGCAACTGAGGCATCTAATTTACTTGCATACTCTTATGGACTTGATAATTTAACTAGTTCTGATTCAGTTGTTTTATCGATTATGGAGCATCATTCTACGATTGTTCCTTGGCAATATGTTTCTAAGAGAACTGGTTGTTCTTTAAAGTATATGTATTTAGATGATTATACTTTGAATATGGATGCTATTACTGATGATACTAAGGTAGTTGTTATATCACATGTTTCTAATGTATTAGGTCTAGTTAATGATATTTCATTAGTTATTAAGCGTGCTAGGGAAGTAGGAGCGATTGTTATAGTAGATGCTTCTCAAAGTATTTCTCATATTGGATTTGATGTTAAGAAGTATGATGTTGATTTTATGTTTTTCTCATCTCATAAGATGTTTGGACCTAATGGTGTTGGTGTGTTATATGGTAAGAAGGAACTACTTGATTCAATGAATCCATTTATGATGGGTGGGGGAATGGTTGAATATGTTTATGAAGATAGTTGTAATTATAAATTTCTACCTAATAAGTTTGAAGCTGGTAGTAGAGATGTAGCAGGTGTTCTTGGATTAGAATGTGCGATTAATTACATTAATAACTTTGGTTATACTAATATTTCTCTTCATGACTTTGAACTTGTTAATTATTTAGTTAGTAAACTTAAGGAGTTAGACTTTATTGAAATATATGGTAAGTCTTGGACCTCTATTGTATCTTTTAATATTAAGGGTGTTCATGCACATGACGTTGGTAGTATTTTGAATTCTGATAATATTTGTATTAGAGTAGGTAATCACTGTGCTCAACCATTACTTAGACATTTAGGTCTAGACTCTACTTGTCGTGTTAGCTTTAATATTTATAATACTAAAGAAGACATTGATAAACTTATTTTATCTTTAAAGAAAGTAGCTGATATTTTTTATGAATAATTTATATAATGAAATAATGATGAAACATTATCATAATAGTCCTCATAAAAGAGAATTATTAGATTATACTTTATCTTCAATGGGAGTTGATCCTAGTTGTGGAGATGAGATTAAATTAATGATTAAGATTACTGATGGTGTTTTAGAAGAAATGGCTTTTATTGGTAAAGGGTGTGCGGTATGTCAAAGTTCTGCTTCTATTATGATAGATTTAATGATAGGTAAGACTATTGAAGAGAGTTTAATA
>CAYJBD010000109.1:0-1530 GCA_964368465.1 uncultured Muribaculaceae bacterium | reverse complement strand
TCGATAAGTTTGTATCATTTATTAATGGAGATATTGTATATACTAATGATTTAGGTGATTGTGTTGCATTTAGTAATATAGATAAGATGCCTAGTAGAAGAAAATGTACTTTATTAGCATGGAATACATTAAAGAAGTTACTTGTGTCAAACGAGTGATTATTCCGTGATTAATATTGTCTTTTTTTTTATAAAGTGATATATATAATATAGGGTGAATTAATTATGTTAGATAAAAAGAATAAGAATATAATGTTTATAAGAGCTACAGTTTTACTTATAGTGGCTTTAATATGTACTAATTTGATAGCTAATTTAACATTTGAACTTAGTGGGTATAATGTCCTTTTATCAGTGTTTTTGTATCCATTTGTCTTTTTCTTTGCTAATGTTATTACAAAATATTATGGATGGCAGAAGACTTTGGTTGCAATATTAGCAGCTACTGGTGCTCAATCACTTTTTTATATAATAATTAATGTACTTGGTAATACTGATGTAACTAGTACTATTATTTTAGGTAGTCTATGTGGCTTTGTAATAAGTCAAATTACTAACTTAGCATTATATACTAGTCTTACTAAACAAAAGAATGTTGGTTATTTCTACTTAGTAGGTATTTACTTTATTGCATTACTTCTTGATAATTTAACTTATTTTGCAATAATAGGGGAAATGTATGATTTTGGATTGGTATATGCAACTATTTTTAGAACAGCAGTAGCAATTGCATTAGTTTATTTTGATTATAAGTTTTATAAGAGTCCAAGGAAATTGATTAAGTAAGCACTTTAGTGCTTTTTTTTATTATTTTAAAAAAAGTCTTGACAAATATATCTTGTTATTAATATAATGTTAATAACAACGAGAAAGTTGTAATTATTTTGAAAGGTGTTATTAACAAAAAGATAATAACAAAGTGTTTTATGAAAAAAGAATTAGATTTATTAGAAAAAAGTAAAAGAATGTTAGTGGTTGTAGATATGGTTAAAGGATTTGTTACTGAAGGAGTACTTTCATCAGAAAGAGTTGAGAAAATAGTTCCTGATTGTGTTCGTTTAGTAGAAGATGCACTTGCTTATGGTGATTCAGTTGTTTTTGTTAAAGATTGTCATACTGAAAATTCAGTGGAGTTTAATAATTTTCCTTCTCATTGTATTAAGGGAACTAGGGAAGCTGAAATGGTTGATGAGTTAATTCCTTATGAAGATAAGGTACTTGTCGTAGAGAAGAATGCTATTAGTGTGATTGCTAGTAAGTATTATAATGAAATACTTGATAGTAGTAGTAATCTTGAAGTTGTTGATTTTATTGGATGTGAAGCAGATATGTGTGTGTTAGGTGCTTCTATTCCGACAAAGAGTAAATTTGATAATGAAAATAGAGATGTTAAAGTTAGAGTTTTAATGGAAGCAGTGGAAACATTTGATGCTGATTTTCATCCAGGAGATGAAAGATTAGATATGGCTTATAAAGTTATTAGTGGTGTTGGAGTAGAGTTAGTTAAAAAATATGAAAGAGGTAATAAATA
>CAYJBD010000108.1:0-3020 GCA_964368465.1 uncultured Muribaculaceae bacterium | reverse complement strand
GAAAAGTAATACAGAAATTAACTAAAAGGAGAATATAATATATGAAGAAAATTATAATATTTTGTGCAGTTATACTGTTTATAACTGGGTGTAATGCTATAGAAGAAATACCAACAGATAATTTAAAATGGACAAACAATGGTAGTGATAGTGAAAACTTGCAATTAAAAGTAGCGATTGAAGGTAATATAGAAATTTATGATGAATACAACTTGCAGGCCGGAACCTATAATGTTAAACAAACAAATATCAATGCAAACGATTCAGAAGAGAGAATATATAATATATATATTGTAGATAATGAAGATTATACATTTGATATTGTTACCATGACAACATTTCCGGTAGCTACCGTTGGAGGAGTTCAATCAAGCAACGAAACCGAGATAACTTTAGAAGAGGGACAATTCATGTTTATATCGCTAGTCATAGGTGGTAAAGCAGGTTCAATAGAATTACAAAAGCAAGAATGAAATCGTTTAAATTATAAGATTAGATAGTGTTAGAAAAATCACGTTTAATCTTTTTTAGTTTCTCATAGTTAGAAGATTTAATGACACATTTCTTTTGTTCCCAACGTTTAATTGTATTAGTATTAACTCCAAGTAGCTTACTTAGAGTTACTTGGGTTATTTTATGCTCATTTCTGAATGCCTTAATCAAGATATGGGGTTTGTTTAATAGAAAAGCTATATAGTTATTTCCTTTGCTTAGTTCGCTCCTTAGATTGAGTTTATCTATTACTTTTTCAAGTGTGTCAAGATTGTAGAAAGATCCTAATTTGTTTTCAATTCGCAAAATTACTTCTCTAGATACATTTAATTCTCTTGTTAAATCTGTTTGTTTAATATCTAGCAAACGGCGGCGATGTTTAATTTTTAGACCTCCATTGCTTTGTTTATTAATTTTAGGTAGCTTTTTTGTTGTATGAAGTGTAAATACTTTGTTAAGTTTCTCTGATGAAACTACTAGCTTAAAGGTATCATGAATTACGTCATAAAATTCCGTGGTGATAGTATTGCGTTTTCAATACATCTAGCACAGTAAGTAGTTATCTTAGTTCCTTTTTTATTAGAGAAAGTATCTACTCCTTTAATAAGACCAATCGTACCAATACTAATTAAATCATCTTGATCAACATTTTTATAATCGAACTTTTTAACAATATGTGCAACTAATCTAAGATTATGTTCAATTAGCTTATTACGAGCATCCTTATTACCTAATCGGGATTCATCAATATATTTTTCTTCTTCCTCCTTAGTCAAAGGATCAGGAAAAACATTATTAGAATAACTTGTCGTAAAACCTAAAGCCATTCTAAGCAAATCAATAAATTGTAAAAACAAATAATCACATCCTTAATTAATTATATGTCTAAAATTGTCGGTTAAGAAATCATAATCAAAAATAATATTTTCTATATGTTGTCAAAATAGAATGACAATGCTAATATAAGTATAGAAAGAAGGAAATATGGCGTTACATTTAGAAAATATTTTAAAAATATTGAAAGATTTAGAAAGTAATATGTGCTATAGCAATCAGTTAGATATAATTAAAACTTTACAGATTAAAATTGAATATATTATTACAGAAATAATAGAACTCAAAAGAGTTAATCAAATTAACTTAAAAGAGATTGGAAATATTTCTGATATCATATATAACTTTAATGTAAAAAACGTCTTTTCTAGAGAGACTGACAAGATAAGTAATGAGTATTACGCCTTTCAGTTTTTGTTAGAAGAATATATAAAAGATAAAGCATGATTAAAAGACCTTTTTACAAGTAATATGTCAACAAATTTTTATTATTTCTCATAAAAGAGTAATAATCACTAAAATACCTTAATTATTGTTTCAAAAAAGTTAGAATGTGCTATAATTTATATAGAGTGAGGTGTCTTATATGGCAAAGAGAAAAAGAAAAAAAGTAGTTGAAGAGAAATCATTTAAATATGCTAGTGAATTAGTAGGTGTATTATTTGTTCTAGCAGCTATATTAGGTATAGGTAAATATGGACCAGTAGGAGAAATGATTTCTTCTTTTGCTGTTTTCCTAGTAGGTACAGGCTATGCTGTTTTTTTAGTATTAGTTTTTATAGTAGGAACCTACATGATTTTAAAAAGAGAGAAACCTAAATTTTTTACAACTAAATTAATAGGTTTATATATTTTTTCTATTGGATTATTAGTATGGGCTCATGATAAATACTTACTAAATGACCCAGATGCCATGATTGTGTTAGAAAACACTGTCGATAACTTAGTCGCATCTTTTGCTAATATAACTGATTTACAAATCAATCAAACAGGCGGAGGAATAATAGGTGGATCTTTTTCAGTATTATTCTACTCTTTATTTGACTATCAAGGAATGGTTATAGTTAGAATTACTTTTATTGCACTAGGAATAATAATGTTCACAGGTTTTTCTATTGCTGACTTTGTTAAGAAAAGTATTGATAAAGGTAAAGAAATGTTACCAAGTAAAAAAGGTAATGGACAAGAAGAAAGTAAGAAAAGAGTTATCATTAGTGGAACAGATGACGATGAGGAAGAAGAACCATCAACTGGTGAAGTAAAACATGAAGAGAAAAAATTAGTTATTTCTAGTATTGATGAGCTAACTAAAATACAAGATGACTTTAAACAAGAACAACAAGAAGAAAAAACTGAAGAAAAACCAGTTGTTAAAGATAATACAAATTATAATTATCAACTACCACCAATGTCACTATTAAATCCAACTAAAAAAAGCACTACAGGTACTGATAATGCTGCTATTGAAAGAAATATATTAACCTTAGAGAAAGTATTATTAGACTTTGGTATAAATGGTAAAGTAGTAGAAGTTCATGTTGGACCAAATGTAACACAATATGAATTAGAATTAAAGTCAGGTACAAAAGTAAGTAAAATATTAGGTATAAATAGAGAAATAGCTTTATCATTAGCTAAGAAAAGTGTTCGTATTGAAGCACCTATTCCTGGTAAAAACACAGTAGGTATTGAAC
>CAYJBD010000107.1:0-3042 GCA_964368465.1 uncultured Muribaculaceae bacterium | reverse complement strand
ATTTATGTTGAAAAGATGGATGTTAATGAAGGAGACAAAGTAGTTTTCGAAGAAGTTCTAATGTTAGATGGTAATGTTGGAAATCCTTATGTTCAAAATGCTAAAGTAGAAGGTACAGTTGTTAAACATGGTAAACAAAAGAAAATAACTATTTTCAAGTATAAACCAAAATCTAACAAGTCTAATCGTCGTAAACAAGGACATAGACAACCTTATACTTTAATTGAAATTACAAGTGTTAAATAATGATAATTATTAAAGTAGAAAAACAGGATAATATAGTAAAAAAAATTGATATACTAGGTCATGCTTTATATGATGATTATGGTAAAGATATTGTTTGTAGTGCGGTTAGTAGTATTACAATTACTTCTGTTAATGCGATTGTTCGTTTTAATGAGAAGGCAATAGAACATAATGTTTTAGAAGATGGTATGCATTTAATTATTAATAGTAATGATGATATTACTAATACTTTATTAGATAATATGCTTAGTTTATTAAAGGAATTAGCTAGAGATTATCCAAAAAATATTAAATTCGAGTAAGGAGGAGATTCTTTTGAAATTACTTAACTTAAATATACAATTATTTGCTCATAAGACAAGTGGTGGATCAACATCTAATGGACGTGATTCTGCTGGTCGTAGATTAGGAGCGAAAGCATCAGATGGTGAATTTGTACAAGCAGGAAGTATTTTATATCGTCAAAGAGGTACTAAAATATTCCCTGGAGTGAATGTTCGTAAAGGTAGTGATGATACGTTATATACTACAGTAGATGGTATCGTTAAATTTGAACGTTTAGGTAGAGATAAGAAACAAGCTAGCTGTTATCCAGTAGCTGAATAAAAGCTTTCGTAAGAAAGTTTTTTTTATCATTTAAAGGGGGATTTATGAAAAAGATAATAATTTCCGATTATGACGATACTTTAAAACCTATTATTAGAGATACTAATGGTGTGGTATGTCGTGATAGTAGAGGGAAAGTTATATCAGATATAAAGCAATTAGAACTTAATCTTGAGGCAATAGATGAGTTTCGTAGTGAAGGAAATATTTTTGTTTTGTCAACGGGTAGACCGTTTGCTAGTATAAAAGGGGAAATTAAAAAGTATAACATTCCAGTTGACTATTTAGGGTGTACTGATGGTTCTTATTTATATGACCATGATCTTCATATATTGAAAGAGTATTATTTTTCGTTAGTAGAGATGAAATATATTGACAAAAAGCTTAAGAAATTTAACATTGATTTTGTTAAGGATACATTTGGGCATGATGCTCCGTCGCAGTATCACTCTGATATTACAGGTATTGCTAATAAAGAAGAAGTAATTAATAATTTTATGAATATCTTTTCTAAATATAGAAATATTGATCCACAATATATTGATTTTAAATATGTTGAATGGTTATTAGTTAGACCGAAAGGGATTAGTAAAATTACAACGGGATTAGATGTTTTAACTTATCATACTGAGTGTAAGAAGAATGATATAATTGCAATTGGTGATGGCTCTAATGATATACCTATGTTAAGAGAGTTTGAAGGATATGCTGTTAGTCATGCTTATCCTGATGTTAAAGAGGTTTGTGAAGGAAGAGAGGTTAGTTCTGTTAAAGAATTAATCATGAAGTTGTAAATATTTGGTAAAGACTGTTTATTAATATAAGGTTTAAGTATATAATATAATTGGAGGACAGTATGAGTAGTAAGTTATTGGTTTCTGATTATGATGGTACATTTAAATTTACACCTTATAGTTTGAGTATAAATATTGAAGCGGTTAAAAAGTTTAGAGAAAAGGGTAATGTATTTGCTATTTCTACTGGTAGGAATTTTGATAGTATTAGAAGTGAAATACAAAAGTATAATATACCTTTTGATTATTTAGGGTGTACTGATGGTTCTTTGTTATATGATAGTAATTTTACATTAATGAAGAAGCATGAGTTTCAAAATGATGAAGTTGGTATTATAGATAGTAGATTAAAAAAGATGAAAGTCGATTTTATAAAAGATCTTTTTAAGTGTAAAGATGTTTTGCAATATTATAGTAATATTTTAAAACTTGAAAATAAGGAAGATGTTTTAGAAGAGTTTCATAATTTATTTAGTGACCGTGGCGATTTTTTAGATGTTGATCATTTTAAATTTGGTAACTATGCAGAGTGGTTATTGTTAAGACCTAGGGGAATCAATAAGACAAAAACAGCTTATGATATTATGAGTATTAGAGATGATGTTTTAGTTGAAGATGTTATAACCATAGGTGATGGAGATAATGATATGACTATGTTAAAAGAGTTTAATGGTTATACGTTGTGGACTGCTAAAGAAAGTGTTAGAACGCTTTGTAAGAAAAAAATAGTTTGTTCAGTAAGAGATCTAATAGAGAATATTGAGGAGTGATAG
Source organism: uncultured Muribaculaceae bacterium (assembly GCA_964368465.1). Taxonomy (GTDB): domain Bacteria; phylum Bacillota_I; class Bacilli_A; order RF39; family UBA660; genus CARZYU01. The sequence goes on along the minus strand of CAYJBD010000107.1, from coordinate 623 downwards.
TATGTTTGTAGATGAGGTCATATTAAAAGTAGAAGCTGGTAATGGTGGAGATGGTTGTACTGCTTTTAGAAGAGAAAAATATATACCGTTAGGTGGACCTTTTGGTGGTAATGGTGGTAGTGGATCAGATATTGTGTTTATGGTTGATACTGGATTACATACTCTTTTAGATCTTCGTTATCAAAAGATAATTAAGGGTAAAAAAGGAGAAAATGGAAAAGGTAAGACACAACATGGTTCTAATAGTGAAGATGTTGTTATAAAAGTACCTCAAGGGACTGTTGTTACTGATAATGATACAGGGTTAATCATTGCAGATTTAAAACAAAAAGATGATAGAGTTATTGTTGCAACTGGTGGTCGAGGTGGTCGTGGTAATGCGGCTTTTAAAACACATAGTAATACTGCTCCTAATTTTTCTGAGAATGGTGAACCTGGTGAAGATAAGACTTTAAAAGTAGAACTTAAAATGCTTGCTGATGTTGGTTTAGTTGGATTTCCTAGTGTAGGTAAGAGTACTTTTATTTCAATGGTATCAAAAGCTAAACCTAAGATTGCAGCTTATCATTTTACAACTTTAACACCTAATTTAGGAGTAGTTAAAGCTAGAAATGGTAAGAGTT
>CAYJBD010000106.1:0-3052 GCA_964368465.1 uncultured Muribaculaceae bacterium | reverse complement strand
CGCATAATTCAGAAGAAATAATATCTCTTTTAAAGCTATCTAATCAAAAATATAAACAAACTATTGTTATGATTACACATGATTTAGAAATTGCTAAGAGTGCTGACCGTATTATTACTATTGAAGATGGTAAGATAGTAAAGGATGAGAAAAAATATGAAGATTCTTAATAAATTTACATTTAAAAATTTAAGGTTAAATAAGCAACGATCTATTGTTACGATAATTGGAATTTTATTATCTTGTGCTTTGATAACAGCAGTTATGACTATGTATACATCTTTTAGGGAAACTATGTTGTATTCTTCAGTAGTAAATTATGGAGAAAATCATACTGTTTTATATGATGTTAGTAAAGAAGACTATTCTATTATTGATAAGTATAAGGGGGTTAAAAACACTTATTATACTTCAAAGTTAGGATATATGAGTTATGATGGTGAATACAATATAGTTATTGGTCTTAATAGTGAGAGTATTATTGATTTTAGTAACTTTATTCAAGAAGGAAGAGTGCCTAATAATGATAAAGAATTAGTGATTTCTGATTATCAGGCGAATAAATATAAATTATCAATAGGTGATAAAATTACTACTGATATTGGTGAACTTTATATTGATACTGAAGATGGTTTGATGGAAGTTGATCATTATCTATATGGGTATGAATTTCTCTTTGAAAAAGATTTTGGTACTACTTATGAAATTGTAGGTATAAGTGATAATTATACATATTTTGATCATGGTTATAATACTAATATGTTTACTTATAGTGAAGAATTTTCAGAAGAAAATGAGTTGTTTATATTGTATGATGATGCTAGTCAGTATTTAGATTTAACAATTGAAATTAATGATATTAAGTATGAAAATGATATGCCTGTTAGTAGTAAATATGAATATCATTATAATTCTGAATATTTAATATGGCTTGGTGTTTATGGGGACGATAATACTACTTCAAGTTTATATACAGTGCTTGCAATAGTTGCATTGATAATAGTTGGAACTTCTGTGTTTTGTATTAGAAATTCATTTGCTATCTCAGTAACAGAAAAAATTAGAATGTATGGAATGTTATCTAGTGTAGGTGCTACTCCTAAGCAAATAAAGAGAACTGTTTATAGTGAAGGTTTATACTTAGGACTTATTGCAATACCAATAGGAATCTTACTAGGTATTGGTGTTAGTGCATTATTACTACAGCTTGTTGATTTATTTTTAGGGGATGTAAGTGAAATTAACTTTATTTTCTCTATATCAATTTGGGCGATTATAATTAGTGCGTTGCTGGCCATTATTACAATTTTCTTTTCAACTTTTACAAGTGCTAGAAGAGCTAGTAAGATTACAGAAATAGTTGCTATTAAAAATCAAAATGAGATTAAAATCAAGAAGAAAAAGAAAGTGCCATTTTTATTTAGAAAATTATTTAAAGTAGGTGGGATATTTGCCTATAAAAATATGTATAGAAATAAGAGTAAATTTAGAACTACCATTATATCGTTAATAGTATCTATTGCAACATTTGTATCATTATCATATTATATGAATATTGGTTTTTCTGCTGCTAGTTCTATATATGGGGAAGCTAATTATAATATTTCTTTTAGACTTGATAATGGTTGGGAAATTGAACCTAGTGAAACAATTGAAATATATAATGATATTATTGAATTAGATAATGTTAATAGATATGACTATAGTCAATTAATAACAGGTTTTACAGATTTGAAATATCTTAATAGTGAGGTGTCTGATCAGTTTTCTGGTGATTCTTTATACATGAATATTGCTTTGATTTCAGATCTTGAGTATACGAGATTACTTGTTAAAAATGATTTAAGAAAAGAAGATGTTAAAGACAAAGCTATTATTGTAAATGCTGTTGTTGATACTAGTGATGGAAAAGCGAGTGATATTTTAAAAGATGATCTTGGTGAAATAGAAATTTCTTTAAATGGTACTGATACTATGAGTTTTGATTTACTTTATTTAGATAATATTGATATTATGAGTAGAGATGGTGTTTGGTATAGTTCGCCGACATTAGTTTTGTCTAGAGAGTATTATAGTGAGTTATTTGAAGAAGCTTTTCCTAGTACTTTATATGTAGATTCAACTGATCCTTATCAATTGCATATTGATGTTGATAATTATGCTGAAGCAAATAGTAGAGCATTTGATATTTATAATATTGAAGAGATGAATCGTATTCAAAATAATATATTATTATTAATTTCTATTTTCTTATATGGTTTTATTGCTGTTATAATTTTAATTGGATTAACTAATGTTTTTAATACTATTACTACCAATATGATGTTAAGAAGTAGAGAGTTTGCTATATTGAAATCAATTGGTGTTTCTAATAAGGAACTTAAAAATATGATTCGATTAGAAAGTTTATTGTATGGACTTAAATCATTATTTTGGGGACTAGGTATAGGAATAGGACTTGCTTATCTTGTTTTCTATATTCTTAACAGGACTCCTGATACTGCATTAATTGATAGTTTTGAATTACCATTTACTGCGATTATCATTTCAATTATATTTATATTTTTAATAATATATCTAATCATGAGATTATCTTTAGCAAAAATAAATAAGCAAAATATAATTGAAACTATAAAGAATGAAAATATTTAAGAAACCATTTTGGTTTCTTTTATTGTATAATATAGAAGAGGTGTCTTATGAAGAAAATATTATTAGTTGAAGATAATGAATTTATTATTAAGGGTCTTAAATATTTATTGGAAAAACATTATTTACTTGATGTTGTAACTACTAAAAAGTCTGCTTTAGAAAAAGTTAATAATATATATGATTTAATTATACTTGATATTGGTCTTCCTGATGGTAATGGATTTGAAGTAGGAGAAGTGTTTAATAATAAACCTATTTTGTTTTTAACTGCGCATGATTTAGAAGAAGATGTAGTTAGAGGGTTATCAATTGGAGAAGATTATATTACTAAGCCTTTTCGTAATAGCGAGTTGTTAGTTAGAATTGAGAAGATATTAAAAAGAAATGAGAAGGATATATT
>CAYJBD010000105.1:0-3097 GCA_964368465.1 uncultured Muribaculaceae bacterium | reverse complement strand
CAAGTATATTTATTGATCATGGGAATTATACCAGTTATTATTTCATCTTCTGTAATTTATAACTTGAATGTATTAATGTCAGCTACTATGACAGGTATCATAATTATAATAATTACATTATATGATGCAATAATAGTAACTCTAGGAATGGTTATGATTCCTGAAATAATTAGTCAGTTAAGAGACGTTTGGTATTTAATGACACTAAGTAATATGGCTGTTTCTGTTTTAACTATTTTCACGTGTTATAGTTTAAAAGACAAAGTATTAGTGACAAAAACAATAATTTATTTTTATCAAAAAACAAACATAACTATTTCAATCTTTTTAGTTGCAACAGCATATTTTATAGCAATGATAATTATATATTTGCCAACAAATCCTTTGACAAATAGCGAATTATATATTGCAATTGCAAGCATTGTCTTTTTATATATACTGATATTTAGCTATATAAAAGACAAAATAAAACTTCATGAAGTAACGGACAAATACGATAGAATCTATACATATGTAAAAACTTTTGAAAATTGGATAGAGGAAGAACAGTTAGTTAGACACGAGTATAAAAATACGTTAAGTAAATTATTAGAAATAACCAAAGAACCTGAGGTAACAAAAGAAATTAACAAGCTATTAAAGGCAAATGTATCAATTGGCAAAGATGTTATTGAACTGATGAGTGCTATTCCCAAAGGTGGGCTAAAGGGAATTTTATATTATAAAATCTCAATGGCTAAAGAAAATAAAGTGAAAATGTATGTAAATGTTAGCGAAACAGTAAAGAATAAGTTTAAAAAGTTTTCTAAAGCAGATTACAAAACACTATGCTTTTTAATAGGTATTTTTTGTGACAATGCTATTGAAGCAGCGTCAAAAAGTAAAAAGAAACAAATCTCTGTCGAAATTTATTATCAACAAGACAAGTTTCATTTTGTTATAAGTAATAGCACTGATGTTAAAGTAGATCTAAATAAAATAGAAAATAAAGGAGAAAGTACTAAAGGTAAAGGACGAGGAAGTGGACTTTATTTTGCTAAAAAATTATTATCTAGCAATAGTCAGTTTGTGAAAAATACTAAGCAACAACAAAATTATTTTATACAAGAATTAATATACTAAAAAACCTTGCTTATGCAAGGTTTTAATTATTAAACTAAATCCATTGGAGAAGTTGGTTCATCAGCAAAGATGAACATACAACCAACACTAGCTACTCCAGTCAACACTAGCGCTAAAGCACCTACTAAATAAGATAATTTTTTCATTTGTTCTCTCTCCTTTACTATTATTTATATTAAAATACCTAATGGCATTTAATATCACTTTTGATATTGTTTATAATTAGCATAAGGTTGACCAAACACTTTATAAGTGATTGGTAAAATCATTAAAACTTCTATTAACATAGCAAATACTATTAGATTTTGTATTATGTTATCACTTACCATAAATGACAATATAGTTAAAACAGTAGCACATATTAAAGTACCTATTTTTCTTTTCATTCTGATACTCTTAACTGGTTGAGGCCTTTTAACTGTATCTGCCGGTGCATATATCAAATATGCTAGCATACATAAAGAAATTAGTATAATATGTACTGGTAAAGATAAATTAACAACCGTCGCTAGTAGTGGAAAACTGATGAAAATTATTGTAGAAAACAATAAGCATTGTAAACTACTATCAGCATGAAATCCAAAAGCAGGATATCTGATAATATTGAATAACACCAATAAGATAATCAATTCTTTAGCAATACCAAGTATTAATGCAATGCCTAAAATAATTATTAATTTTGTTATACTTAAATATAATCCCTCTAATCCATACCTCATTCGCTCAATGTCTTTTTCAGTATAAGAATCATTATATTTAGTAATAAACCTTATCGTGCCATTTAAAAATAATTGCTTCATTTTTCTCACCAGATCAAGCATAAAACAAAATATTCTAAAGAGGAAACAAATGTCCTAAAAAGTTAAACAGTTCTCTTTTAATCGACAAAATTCGACAAAACAATGTGAAATAATTAATTTAGGGAAAGAAATATACATTTCAAGAAAAATAGGTAGTAAACCAAATATCTACAGTGGTAATATGGGTTTATCATCGGTTTTGTTCCCAAAAAGATGATAAGAGAGGAGTTATAGTATGATCGGAAAAGTGAAATGGTTCAATAATGAAAAGGGGTATGGATTTATCGAATATAACGATATGGAAGATATATTCGTACACTACAGTACTATAGATATCGATGGTTATAAAACACTATCAGAAGGTCAATTAGTTAATTTCACATTAGTTGAAACATCAAAAGGATTACAAGCAAATAATGTAAGCTTAGTAAAAGAAGAAACTACAGTAAAATAGTAGTTTTTTTTTCTAAGAAGTGCTATAATGTAAATGGAGGATGATGTATATGGAAATAGTCATTAGAGGAGATAAACTAAAAGTTACTCCGCCAATGCATGAGTATGTCGAAGAAAAAATCGGCAAACTAAGCAAGTATATCGGAAACATAGACGATATACGCGCGACTGTTACTGTTAAGGTAAAGAGTCACACTCAAAAAGTAGAGGTGACAATACCGGTCAAATCATTAATCTTAAGAGCAGAAGTGGAAGAAAAGGATTTCTATGCAGCGGTAGATGTGGTCTTAGACAAATTGGAAAGACAAATTAGAAAAAATAAAACCCGCCTAGGTAGAAAGCCTCACAATCACGATATGCAAATAGTCTTTGAAGAGCCAGTGGAAGAAGAAAATAACTCTAAAATTGTTAAACGCAAAACAATTAATATCAAACCAATGAGTGAAGAAGAAGCAATTTTACAAATGGAGTTATCTTCACATCAATTTTATTTATACAAAGACGACCAAACTGACAAGCCTACTGTTGTTTATAAAAGACAAGATGGCGATTATGGAATTATAGAGTCAGAATAACAGGGGAAACCCTGTTTTTTTTATGGAAATGCTTTTAAAATAAAGATATTTTTGATAAAATGATATGTATAGGAGAAAAAGTATGAAAATATTAAAGAGACTATTCGACCATGAATATAAAGAATTAAATAAATTTAATAAAATAGC
>CAYJBD010000104.1:0-3120 GCA_964368465.1 uncultured Muribaculaceae bacterium | reverse complement strand
GGGACTGCAACTCCCTGATCGTTGGTTCAAATCCGACTAGGCCCTCCAAATTGAAGTAACTAGTTTTATGCTAGTTTTTTTGTTATAATAAATTTAGGAGGAAATATGAATTATAAAGAAATAGCTGATAGACAAGTAAGAAATGCATATGGTATTACATATGATGAGTATTTAAAACTTAGTTACGATGAACAAAGTGAGTTAAGAGATAAATATTATGCTAGCAAGAAAAGAAAGGTTAGTAATATTAAAATCTTTACAGTTAATGGATATTATTATAGAGGGGATACAATTAACTCATATAAAAATAGAAAAGAAGCTAAACTTAATAAAATATTTAGTAAGGGAAAGATAAAATAAATTATCTTTTTTTATATACAAATATAAATAATAATATTATAATATAAACAGTTAAAGGAAAGTTTTATGAAAGAGAAATATACATTTATATTTATAATATTATTAGTTCTTAATATTACTGTTTTATTAGTATCTAATATAATAGCTTCTAAATTGATTTTATTTATTGGTTTAACAATAACTGCAGCTGATTTATTATTTCCAATTACTTATATTCTAAACGATGTCTTTGTAGAAGTTTATGGATATAAAAGAGCAAAGTTTACAATACTATTATCTTTTTTTGCTAATATTTTAATGGTATTAGTATTTATATTAGCTAGTTCATTACCTTATCCTGAATACTATGTTGATCAAAATGCTTTTACAACAATACTTATGGCATCACCTAGAATATTAGGAGCATCTTTTGCTGCTTATTTAGTTGGTAGTTTTGTTAATTCTAAGATTATGATTTTATTAAAGAAAAAGAGTAAATTATATACAAGAATAGTTGTCTCTACAATACTAGGTGAATTTGTAGACACCTTTATCTTTACTTTTATAGCTTTTGTAGGAATTGTTAGTAGTAGTGAATTAGTGATTTTGATATTACATGTTTATATAGTAAAAGTTGGTATTGAGTTATTAATAAGTCCTTTTACAGCTAAAATAATAAATTATATCAAGAAAAAAGAGCATATCAAGTGATGTGCTCTTATTTTATTTTAACTATTTGATCTTTTGTTAAATAAGTAATGAAGTCAGATTCTAATGAAGCAGATGCTCTACTATAATCAATGTTATTACTTAAAGAAAAATCATCTTCTGTTTGACAAATCCAAGCAGCTTCATAGTCGTAAGAAAATCCAAATGAGTATAATTTGTTTTGATAATTGACATTGTAAAATTCTGAAAATGAATCAGCAATTGGTAATATATTTTTACTATTAGCCCATTCATGTAATTTATGAACAATATTATTTACTTCTTGATTATCAGTTATGATATCTGTTTTATTTAGTGTTTTAGCAATCTTTGCCATAGTTAACTTTTGCATAATGACCTCTTTTCATATGATACTATAACACATAATTTCTTTTTTGTATATTTTTAAGTTATTATTTCATAATAAGAATGGTGATTAAGTGGAGAAAATTAAGTTTGATAAATTAGTAAATATACATAAACCTAAGGAACATAAAATTAAAAATATAGTTCTTTCTTTTTTCATTGGGGGATTAATAGGTGTGATTGGGCAATTTTTAATTGACTTTTATGCTTATGTATTAGAAATACCTAGTAAGGATGCTACTACTTATATGATTGTTACTTTGATATTTATTGCATGTTTGTGTACAGCGCTTGGTTTTTTTGATAACTGTGTTAATTTTGCTAAGAGTGGTTTGTTGATTCCAATTACTGGATTTGCTCATGCTATGATGAGTGCTGCTATGGAATTTAAGAAAGAGGGACCGGTCTTTGGAATAGGTAGTAATATTTTTAAATTAGCAGGTTCAGTTATATTATATGGTGTAGTATCAGCGTGGTTTTTTGGAATTATTAGATATTTATTAATGGGAGGATAAGATGACAATACAATATGATAATGTTTATTTAGTAGAAACTGCTACTATTACTGGTCCTTATGAGAAAAAAGGTCCGCTTAATGATTATTTTGATAAAAGTTATAATAATTTATATATTGGGGAGAAGAGTTTTGAGAAGGCAGAAACAAAATTACTTAGTGAGTCTATTGAGTTTTTGTTGGATAAGAGTAAAGTAGATTCTAAAGAGATAGATTTGTTTATAGGTGGAGATTTACTAAATCAGATTACTTCTTCTTGTTATAGTATAAAAAAATACAATCGTCCTTTTATTGGTATTTATGGAGCTTGTTCAACTATTTGTGAAGGAATTATTATTGGTAGTATGTTTTTACAAGATAATAAAATTAATAAGGTAGTTGTAGGTACTAGTTCTCATAATATGGCAAGTGAGAGACAATTTCGTAATCCTAATGAGTATGGTGCGCCTAAACCTGATACTGCTACTATTACTAGTACTGGTGGTGCTAGTTGTTTACTTAGTAAAAATAAAAATTCAGTAAGAATAGAAAGTTCTACTATTGGAATAATACAGGATATGGGACAAAAAGATCCTAATAATGTAGGAGCGGCAATGGCTCCTGCTGCTAAGGATACGATAAAGAGACATTTAAAAGACTTAAACAGAGATGCTAGCTACTACGATTTGATTTTAACAGGTGATCTTGGTTTATATGGTAAAAAGATTTTAGTTGATATGTTAAAGATTGATTGTAATATTGATATTAGTTCTAACTATAATGATTGTGGAGTTATGCTTTATGATTTAGCTAAACAAAAACAACAAAAAGCTGGTGGTAGTGGTCCTGTTTGTTCTGCCTTAGTAACATTTAGTTATATATATAAAATGTTAAAAGAAAAAAAACTCAAAAGAGTTTTAGTAGTAGCAACAGGTGCTTTATTTAGTCCGACGTTTATATATCAAAAACATAATATATTATCAATTGCCCATGCAGTTAGTTTGGAGGTTAGTGAGTGATTTATTTATATTCCTTTTTATTTGCAGGATTTATTTGTGTGATTGCCCAAATTATATTAGATAATACTAAACTAACTCCAGGTCATGTTACTAGTTTATTTGTCGTGATTGGTGCTGCTTTAGATACATTTGGCATTTATGATTATTTGGTGTTACATGTTGGAGGTGGTGCCTTAGTACCTATAACTTCTTTCG
>CAYJBD010000103.1:0-3153 GCA_964368465.1 uncultured Muribaculaceae bacterium | reverse complement strand
ATCATCACTAGCTGAATTCGATACAACAGAAGCTTATATTTATAGTTCTGATGGATTTACATTCATAGACGACTCTGTCATAGATTTATCATTGGCATTTACTTTATCAACGAGTAATAAAAATACAATCGCCAATGTAAATATGCCAGTATATAATGAAATATATCATAATAAGTACGGCAAAGAAGCGAATGGTGTTTTAGAAATTCCTACAATGGTAAATGGGAATAATATCACAAAAATATGCAATTCACTGGATTGGGCTAATAATCCTAATTGCTTTAGTAATTTAGGTCTTAAAGAAATAATAATTCATGATGGAATAACTGAAATTATTCCAAATGCATTTTCTAATAACGAATTACCACCAGAGTCAGCTTTTATATATGCAAGAAGTTCTGATGGAAGTATTGATAATACAACTTTAGTTTCTTACGCAGGAGCAGAAAAAGAATCTGTAATCATACCAAACAATGTATTAACAATAAGCAGTCTTGCTTTTGCTAATACTAAAGTGAATGAAATTAATACTGGTACAGGAGTAACGACAATCAACTACGATGCTTTTTCATGTATTTTCGTTGCATCCGTACCTTTTCCTGAACTCTTCGTTCAATATAATTGTCCATTAGAAAAAATAACAATTGGTAGTAGTGTTGAACATATTGAAGGAAGTTTATTCACAGATGTTAGTAGTGTTAATAATATTACAATATTAGGAAAGTCATCAGAATCAGATTTCACTACGATTGATGAGTATTCTTGGATTCCTGATTCATACAAACAATATTTAACCTTTCAGCCATAATTTAAGTAATAAGAAATTCCTATATGGAATTTTTTTGTTAACTAAAAAATTGCTATATATATAATTTTGTGTTATAATTTGCTTTGTAAAAAGAGGTGAGTAGTAATGCGTGGAGTATTAGGTGGCTTTAAGAACATGTTTAAACAATGGCATATTAATAGAAAAAGAAATAAAGAAAAAGAAGAAAAAAAAGAGAAAAAAAAGAAAAATAAAATAATAACTAGTTTACAAGTCTTATTAATACCATTTGCTTTGTTATTAAGTGCAATAGGGTTGTCAAAAGATAAAAAAGAAATAACTAAAAGTACGAAAAAAGAACAAATTACTAAATTAAATACAAATCAAAACGATTCGAATTTTGAAAACAAAAATAAAGAATTAAAAGATAAAGAAATAGAGTTAATTGAAAAAGAAAAAGAACTAGACAAGAAAGAAGCAGAATTAGAACATCAAGAAGAAATAAAGTCTAAATATGATAAAATAGAAGAAAAAGAAAATCAAGAACAAACATCATTCAATGAAGAAAAAAAGTTCATTGAAGAAGAGATTAAAGAGACAAGGCATATTTTTGATGTAACAAAAATCAAAGAAAAAGAAAAACTAAAAGTAGTTCACAAAAAAGAAAGAAATGATAAAGAAAAAGAACACTTAAGCAAAATAGTTTTAGATGAGCAAATAACCACTACAAAAGAACTTGAGAAGAATTACTATAATCATCAAATCAATATCGTAAAAAAAGACATTAAAAATAATAAAAAAGTCTTAAAAAGATTTGATAAATTACCAACAACAAGTGCTAATATTGAGTTATACTTACGTTATTTTCTTGCCAAAATAGATCATATTAGAAAGAATGTTCAAAGATCAATAAGAGGACGTAGTCCTATATCAAGTTACATTAATACTATATTAATAAGCAATGCCCTAAAAGCAATGAGAAGAGTTACTAGTGGGAGAAAACAACCGTTTAATACCCCTTATTTTCATAATAAAAACGACTTATTTCAAAATACAATAAGTATTTGTCAAAATAGTATAGCAGATATTAATTCATTACGTTCAGAAATCATTTCTATTCTAGGACCAACTTCTCCTTTATTAATAGAACTAGCAGCAATAGAAATGCATCTTAATGACCAAATATTAGAAATGCAAAGACAAGAACAAATGTCAAAAGGACGATCAAAGACTTTAATTTCATAAAGTCTTTTTTTCTTGTAAAATTATTGTCTAAACATTGTATGATCAATCTAATCTTGATAATATAATAAAGAGGAGTAAGCAGTAATGAAAAATTTGAAGTTAATAGTATTAGAAAATATGAAAGAAGTAGGGGATGAAGTTAATTTTCATTTAAAAAAGATGAATAAAACAAAAAAAGATTATTTTGTTTCTTTTAAAAACCCTAGATTCTCTAATGGTGAAGGTAAAGTGAAAATAGAAGATTCTATAAGAGATAGTGATGTATATATTTTATCAGACGTTGGTAATTATAGCATGTCATATCGTTATAGAGGAAGTGAACATTTTATGACTCCAGACGAACATTTCCAAGATATTAAAAGAGTTATATCCGCAATTGGTGGACATGCTGAAAGAGTAAATGTCATCACGCCACTTTTATATGCATCAAGACAACATAGAAGAAAAGGAAGAGAAAGTCTAGATTGTGCAGACGCTTTACAAGAACTTGAAAAATTAGGAGTAAACAATATTATTACTTTTGATGCTCATGATCCTAACGTTGTTAATGCAATACCAAATCTACCATTTGAAAATGTTTACCCAACTAACCAAATACTAAAAAAAATGTTGACTCAAGAAAAAGATATTTTTAAAGATATACTAGTAGTAGCTCCTGACTTCGGCGCAGCTGAGAGAGCAAGGTACTATTCTGAAATGCTAGGCTGTAATATAGGTATTTTTTATAAAAGTAGAGATTTAACAAGAGTAGTTAATGGAAAAAATCCTATTATAGAACACCAATATATCGGACCAGATGTAACTGACAAAAACATTATTGTTGTCGATGATATGATAGCGTCTGGTGAATCAATGATTGATGTTGCCAAAGAATTAAAAGAAAGAAATGCTAATAAAATATTTTTATCTGCCAGTTTTGCTTTAATGACAAGTGGACCTGATAACTTCAATGAAGCTTATCAAGAAGGTTTATTTAATGGACTATACTCGACTAACTTAACTTATGTTCCACAACAAATCAAAGACTACCCATGGTATCAAGAAGCTAATTGTTCTAAAGTAATTGCTAAATTAATTAATTCTCTAAATCATAGTGAATCATTAGAAAAATACCAAAATAATAAAGGGAAATTAGTAAAACA
>CAYJBD010000102.1:0-3196 GCA_964368465.1 uncultured Muribaculaceae bacterium | reverse complement strand
GAACTCCCAACTGTGGTTTTGGAGACCATAATTATACCATTTAACTACGCCCCTAGTTTTTGGTACAAATAAATTATAACACATCTAAATATATCTAGCAATATTTAAAATATAAAACATATAGTTATAATGGTGATAATTATGTCTCAAATTATAAAACATACTACTAAAGATGTAGATTTATTGGCTCGATTGATGAGAGCTGAAGCAGTTGGTGAAGGTGATTATGGAATGTTAATGGTTGGTAATGTCGGTATAAACCGTATTCTTGCTCAATGTTTAACATTTAATGATATCAGAACTGTTAATGATATGGTGTACCAAAACCCTGGTGGTTTTTCTGGGCCTGATAGTCAATTATTTTTAAATGGCTCAACTACAAAAGAAAAAGAACTTGCTGAAAAAGTTCTTAGTGGTAAATCTTATTTTCCTGCGACTAATGCTTTATGGTTTTATGCTCCTTCAGGGGATCAAAACTGTGTTGGTCTTTGGTATGAACAACGGTTAGTTGGTCGTTATAAAAATCATTGTTTTTATATTCCTTATGAAGGAGTTTGTCCACAAGTCTTTTAACTATAATATTAAAAGACTTAGTGCCATTACAGCCATTCCTGCGATTAGTCCATATACTGAATAATGATGTTTTCCATATTTCTTTGCTGCTGGGAGTAGTTCATCTAAACTTATAAATACCATTATACCTGCTACTGCTGCAAAGATGAAACCTATTACTGCATCATTTAAGAATGGGCTTAAAATTAAAAAACCAATCAAAGCTCCTACTGGTTCTGCTAAACCTGATAGAAATGAATATTTGAATGCTTTTATTTTACTTCCCGTTGCATGATATATAGGAACTGATACTGCTATTCCTTCTGGAATATTATGAATGGCTATTGCTATCGCTATTGGTATTCCCATAGATGGATCTGCTAAGGCTGACATAAATGTAGCTAACCCTTCTGGAAAATTGTGAATACCTACTGCTAAAGCTGTAAAAACCCCCATTCTTAAAAGATTCTTTTTATTTACTTTAGGCTTATTACTTAATTCTTCTACCCTATGCATTTCATGGGGATTTTTTTCTTTTGGAATTAGTTTATCTATTAAACTTATCAATAATATTCCTGTAAAGAAAGCTATTGCAGTTAACCATCCTGCTGTATTGTCACTTAAACCATTATTGAGTAAATCATTGGCTTTAGGAAATATCTCTACAAAAGATACATAAATCATTACTCCTGCTGAGAAACCTAAAGCAATTGATAAAAATTTAGTGTTAGTCTTTTTAGCTAGTAAACCTATTAAACTACCAATTCCTGTAGATAATCCAGCAAATAAAGTAAGAGAAAAGGCTATAAAGAAATTACTATCCATTATTATAAACATCCTTTCTTAATATTCTATTATATATTAATAAGTTTGTTACTAATATATAATTACAAAAAAAATAACGTTGTTGACACGTTATTTTCTTTTATTTCTATCTCTTCTATTATTATCTCTTTTGTTATTGTCTCTACTTCTTCTATCATCTCTAAAGTTTCCTCTATTACGATCTCTTCCGTTAGAGTTTCTAGATCTACTTCCTCTATCTCTACTTCTACCATTAGATCTACTTCCACCTTTTTTCTCAGAAATTTCAGCATTGACGCTTCTTCCATTATAAGTTTCTTGACTAATAGTTTTAATTAATAAATTAGTATGTTCTTTATCTACATCAACAAATGAGAATGTTTCTAATACTTCAACATTATTTAAACTAGATTTTTGAATGTTAGTTAATTCAGTAATATATTCAATTAATGAATTTTTTCTAAATCTATCTTTTTTACCAACATTGATAAATACTCTATCTTTATTTTCATTTAAGTTACTTACTTTTCTTTCTTTAACAGATACATCAGCATTTAAATCTGATCCTATTGAATTAGTAACTGTTTGTTTTAATAAGGCTGCACATAATTTGATTACATCTGCTTTGTTTAAATCTCTTACGTAAGCCATTTCATCATCTAATGTATTTTCATCTATTAAAGCTTGTGCAGTAGTTAATATTTCATTATATTTTAAGGCGATTATTTCTTCTTTATTAGGTAATTTCTTTTCTACTACTTTACAGTTAGCAAACTTTTCTATTTTTCCAATAAAGCCGATTTCTCTTGATGTAATTAAACTTATTGCTTCTCCTTTTGAATTAGCTCTTCCTGTTCTACCTATACGGTGAATATATGCTTCTTTATCAAATGGTAAGTGATAGTTAACTACTAAATCAATATTATCTACATGAATACCTCTAGCTGCTACATCAGTTGCGATTAAGTATTTGAATGATCCGTTTTTAAATCTGTGTAGTGTCTTGATTCTTTGGTTTTGTGATATATCTCCGTGTAATACATCTGAGTCATATCCTCTTGATTGTAATTCCATTGATATATCATCACAATCTTTTCTTGTTTTAACAAAGACTATAGCTTTACTCATTGTTTTAGAATCTACTATACGACATAGTGCTTCTAATTTAGTTTTACTATTTACAACATAAAAACTTTGTTCAATATTTTCATTTGTTTTTGTATCAGACTTTACAACAATATATTCGTAATCATCACGCATATAGTTACCTGCTAAGGCTTTAATTTCTTTTGACATAGTTGCTGATAACATTAATACTTGTTTATCTCTACTTGTATTGTAAAGAATGTTTTCGATATCTTCAATGAATCCCATATTTAACATTTCATCTGCTTCATCTAAAACGAAGAAATCGATTGTCGTTAAGTTTAGTTTTCTTCTTTCAATTAGATCTTTTACTCTACCTGGTGTTCCGATAACAATATCAACATTTCCTCTTAATGCTTGGATTTGTTTAGATATATCACTACCACCGTATACTGCTAAAGTATTGTATTCATTATTTTGATCTAATTCTTGAAATTCTTTACTAATTTGCATAGCAAGTTCTCTTGTTGGACTCAATATGATTGCTTTTATTCCTTTTTTCTCTTTATTAATCTTTGATAATATACTAGCTGCGAAAGCAAGAGTTTTTCCTGTTCCTGTTTTAGCTTGTCCAAAAGTATCTTTCCCGTTCATAATAACTGGGATTAGTAACGCTTGTATTTCACTTGGTGTTGTATAGCCAAGATTGTCGATAGATTTCAATACATTTGTTGATAATCCCAACTCTTTAAAT
>CAYJBD010000101.1:0-3331 GCA_964368465.1 uncultured Muribaculaceae bacterium | reverse complement strand
ATGGTGCCTGTGATCGGACTTGAACCGATACAGTATTGCTACTATTGGATTTTGAGTCCAACGCGTCTACCAATTTCACCACACAGGCATAAATTTATTATAGTATATATTAAAAAAAAAAACAACTAATATTATTCTAATATGCTATAATATTAATGAAAGGAAAAAGTATATGAAAAAATTATTTTTATTAATCGGAGCAGTTTTATTATTAAATGGTTGTTCTTTTGGAATGGATGCTGTCACATATACTGAATTAGAATTAAAATCAGTTTATTTGAACGAACATGATAAAGACTACAGAGATCTGTATGAATCAAATGATATTGAAAAATTTGAAGCAATTTACTATGACGGAGTTAATCTTGAAGTTGAATTTTTAGCTGAATACACAGAAACTTATTATGAAGAGTTAACAGATGAAACTCTTTCCCGTGCAGTAGACATTTATGATGAAATATATAGTCATTCCAAATTCAAAGTAGAAGCTACAGATGACCAAAATATTGTTAAAGTAACAATCTCACCTATTGATATAATTACAAAAACTGTTACTGAAGAAAACGTAAATGCTATTTACGATCAATTATTATTAATGAGCTATACTAACACTCAATTAGAAAATGCTTATTTCAACGGTATCTTAGACTTAATTGAAAAAGAATTAGACAATATTGGTTACTTAGAAGAAGTTGAATTAAATATTAATGTAGATTTTGTAAATTCCTATTATGAAATTAGTGAAGAAGAGTTTACTAACATCGATACTTATATTATTGGATACTAAAAAAGAGAACAAAATCTCTTTTTTTATTTTCTAATTATCTTCGTCCAATTAAGATTATTTTCATATTGATTATTCTTATCACTATGTTTTAATTTAATACCCCAATCTCCAAGTAATAAATCAGATGATATCCTAGTAATATATTCTTCTTCTTCACTCTTACAATCATAGTAAGATAAATCTTTTTTTAATTGACCTACCCTACTTCTTAGTGTAGCATATTGTTTCATTTTAGTATCACTATAATCTATATCTCCTAAAGCATAGTTTATTGCTTCATTAAAATAGATTTTATTTCTTCTTTCTTCTAAAGAACTTATTTCATCTTTTATTATTGAAGAACTTACTGGCCTACCATGTAATAATACTAAATTATTTTGAAAATTTCTCGTAACATTAAAATCAAGTAATGAAATCTCTTCATCATTATCTAGTCTATAATAAATACTAGTTTGATTATGACTCAATCTATCACTATCAACTAATTTTGATCTATCAAGCACAATCAAAGATCTAAATAACAAATTATAATTAGCTAAACTAACAAAATTCTTAATACCCATAAAACTGATATTAGAATCTAAACTCATAACTGATCTATGTAGTTTACTAACTAGTTTTAACTGATCTATTGTCTCATAAGAATAATACTTCTTTAAATAATCAACTTTTAAATTAAATGTATTCATATATCCCCCTAGATATAACTATTTTAACATGTATTGTTTAAATATCAACACTTTCTTTATATTTAGAATGATATAAATCAACATCATCTTCTTCTTGTTTTACAAATTCTTCAAATTTAGGTAAATCTTCTACTGTAGCAAGACCAAAATAATCTAAAAATTCACTAGTCGTTTTGTAAAGAATAGGCCTCCCTGGTAATTCACTTCTACCTACTTCTTTTATAAAACCCTTAGCAACTAACTTTCTCATAATCTGTGAGCTAGAAACACCTCTAATCTCATCAACTTCTACTCTCGTAATCGGTTCATTATATGCTACTATTGCCAAAGTCTCTAAAGCAGATTGACTAAGATGATTAGCCGTTTCATTTTCTAATAACTTTTGATAATACTCTTTATGCTCACTCTTTGTAGTAAGTTTAAAACTATTACCTAAAAAATCTATTCTAATTCCTCTATCATCACTATTATAATCTTCTCTTAATGAAGTGACTAATTCCTTCGCACTATCACCATCTATCTCTAAAATATCTTCTATTTGTTTTAATGTAAGCCCATCTTCACCTACAACAAATAATAATCCTTCTAATATAGCCCTCACTTATCTCACCTCACATACAATTTCAGAAAATCTCTTATCCTGAGTTATAAAAAGTTCATTCTTTCTAGCCATTTCTAATATTGCTAAGAAAGTAACAACCACATACCCCTTATCAAAAGATTCAAATAAATCAGTAAATAAAACTCTACCTTTTTCTTTAAGCAATCTCTTAATACCAACACGTCTTTCTTCAACTGATAATTCTTTAGTTGTAACTTTAGTAAGTAAAGGGGCCGCTTCTTTTTGACGTTTTAAAAATTTCTCAAAAGCTGAAACTAAATCATCTAAACTAACCTCTTCACTGACAACAACTTCTTCCCTATAAATAGAAATACTCTCAGGTAACTTCGTATATATCTCTTTTCTTAAATTCTCTTTCTCTTTTAAAACTCGAGAAATCTCTTTATATTGTTGGTACTCAATCAAACGATTAATAAGATTTTCTTTAGGATCTTCTTCTTCTATTTCTTCTTCTTTTTTAGGAAGCAATAACTTTGATTTCATCTCTATTAATTCACTAGCCATAACTAAATAATTACTCGCAATATCCAAATTAAGTTGTTCCATTTTCTCTATATAATCTAAGTACTGAGTAGTTATTAGATCAATTTTAATATCAAATATATCCATTTTACTATCTTTAACCAAATGAAGTAATAAATCTAAAGGTCCTTCAAATTGATCAATTGTCACACTATAATCCATAACTTACTCCTTTGACAATATAAATTATACCATATATAATTAGTTTGAGGTATATATATGAAAAGATTTACTATGAAAGATGAACATTTTATATGTGAAAACTGTGGAAGTGAAGTAGAACCATTAAACTATACAGCAAGAGATCACTGTCCTTATTGCTTATATTCTAAACATTTAGATATCTTTCCAGGAGATAGACAAAATAACTGTCATGGTTTATTAAAACCTATTGGAATTGAAAAGTTTAAAGACACATATAAAATATTATATAACTGTGAAAAATGTAAAAAAGACCATAAAAATATTATGGCCACTGATGATAATATGGAAGAAATAATAAACTTATCTACTAATGTTTAGGTTTAAAAAACAAAGTAAAAAAGAAACTAAAGACAATAGCCGAAGTAATACCAGCTGCAGTTAGACTAAACATTCCACTAGCAAGACCAATAATACCAAACTCACTAGCACTCTCAAGCGCACCATGAATCAAAGAATGACCGAAAGAAGTTATAGGTACTAAGGCACCACCTCCAACATGTAACACCA
>CAYJBD010000100.1:0-3339 GCA_964368465.1 uncultured Muribaculaceae bacterium | reverse complement strand
TATCAAGCGTGTGCTCTAACCAACTGAGCTACAAGCCCATTTCTTAAGTACTTATTCATTATACAACATTGATAATAAAAATGCAACTATTTCTTGCTTTTTTTCATTACAAATATAAGATTACTATATTTATATTATAATTGCAAGTATTTTTTGAAAAAAGTAAGTTTATCTACCTACTTTTCTCAAAAATATATTTAATTAGCTTTTGATATTGTTTATATCCTATATAAGAAATCATCATTAAAACTATAGTTGTTATTATCATACTTAATGTCAGTGGAACAAATGCTAATAACTCAGAAAAGAATATTGCTCCACCTACTGTTGTTAAAATCAT
Source organism: uncultured Muribaculaceae bacterium (assembly GCA_964368465.1). GTDB lineage: Bacteria > Bacillota_I > Bacilli_A > RF39 > UBA660 > CARZYU01. The sequence goes on along the minus strand of CAYJBD010000100.1, from coordinate 2,999 downwards.
ACTTATCAGTAATGTCCACCTTATTTTGTTAAGGGGTTTACTTATTGTATATAATAAATGAAACGATGCAAATGATGTTACATAAACAGCTATTGTTGATCTTTCTAAATCAGTAAAGGATACAAAATTATTAATAAGTAATAAAACTACTATGTTTGTAATAATAGCAAGAGAAGCAGGTAATGACTTTTGCAAGACATTGTACATAAAGTTACCTTTAACTAATTCGTAGTTTGGTTCTAATGCTAAAATAAATGATGGTACTCCAATAGTTGTAATACTCACGAGTGTTATTTGAATTGGTTGAAACGGATAAGATGAATCAACAAACAAAAATATAATTGCTAAAACAGCTGCATAAACTGTTTTAACTAAGAATAAAGCAGCTGACCGCTCAATATTATTTATTGTTCTTCTTCCTTCGGCAACAATATCAGGAATAGCATCAAAATCAGAATTTAACAGAACTAACTGCGCTACATTTCGAGCAGCGTCAGTACCACTTGCAACAACTATTGCACAGTCTGATTCCTTAAGTGCTAAGACGTCATTTACCCCGTCACCCGTCATTGCTACTGTATGACCTTTTTCTTTAAGTGCTTTCACGATTATTTGTTTTTGTATCGGAGTAACTCTACCAAAGATGCTATATTTATCTACGGCATCTCTTATTTTTTCTTCGGTATCTAATGTAGTAGCATCAACTGCCTTTAGTTCACTAGTAATACCAGCTTTTTTAGCAATATTTAAAACAGTATCTTTATTATCTCCAGATATTATTTTAATGTCTACATTTTGTTGTTTAAAATATTCCAGTGTTGCATTTGCACTTTTTCTTATTTTGTCTTGAACTAGTAGAAAAGATAGTGGTTCTAGTTTTGTTTTAGTTTTTTTCACTAAAACAACTACTCTATATTCTTGTTGATATTCTTCTAACTTTTCTCTATACTCATCTAACTCTTTAGTTAATATGAATTCAGGTGCTCCAATAATATACTCGCCCTTATTTTCAAAAGTTACACCCGAGTATTTTTTTTGTGATGAGAAACTTTCGATTGACGATGCATCCCATGTTTTTTTTCCGTTATATTTATCTCTAATAGCATTAGCAGTTGGATTTTGATCTTTTAGCGCTATAAGCATCTCTTTTAATATTTCTTCACTTTTATCTTTTGTTTCTTTAAGAGGAATTAAATCTACTACTTCCATCATTCCTTCAGTTATAGTACCGGTTTTATCTAAACAAATTACATCAACTCTTGCTAGCGTTTCGATACAGTACAATTCTTGCACTAATACTTTTCTATTAGCTAATCTAATTACACTCACTGCTAAGACAGTACTTGTTAGAAGAATTAATCCTTCTGGAACCATGCCTATTAGGGCCCCTACTGTATATACAATTGAACTTGTAACATCTCCGTTTGATAAAGTCATTTGTTTTGATAACAAAAGAATAGAAATAGGAAAGATAGCAAAGGCTACTGTTTGGACTATTTTATTCAATGATTTCATTATTTGAGAGTTAAGTTCCTTAATGTATTTAGCTCCACTTGATATTTTTGAAGTGTAGTTGTCTTCTGCTACATGTTCAACTTTAGCATATACTTGACCACTTAAAATAAAGCTTCCAGATAGTAATAAATCACCTTTCTTTTTAAAAACAGGATCACTTTCCCCTGTAATAAACGATTCGTTTACTTCAACTTCTCCCTTTGCAATAATGCAATCTGTAATGATTTGATTTCCCATATTCAACTCTAATATATCATCTAATACGATTTGATCTAGTTCTATTTCTTGAGGTTTAGAGTCTCTTATAACATGGACTTTAGTTGCTGATATAACTGAAAGACGATCAATTATTTTTTTTGAATGAAGCCCTTGCAAAGTACTTATAAGAGCATTACATATAACTAACCCTAAAAACGTTGCATTTTGATATGATTCTACAGCAAATATCGCAATGGCAAAAACGATATTTAAAATATTAAATAAAGTAAAAGCATTTTCTACTATTATTTGCTTTTTTGTTTTAGTAGTTACTGAGGTATCATAATTATTAAGATTGTTATTAATTCGATCTAGTACTTGTTCTTCTGTCAATCCTTCTTCTATTTTAGGATTAAATCTACTAACATCTTTCATTCATATCACCTCTTTATAAATATATTATAGCATTGTTTTACTATCTTGTTGCTTTTTTTTAGTATTTATACAATAAAAAAAGACATATCGTCTTTTAACTTGCTTTTCCGTATACGTTTACAGTAACAGTAAACGCTTCTGAGTTAGGCGATGCCACATAATCATCTGCTAACCACATTTTCATTGAATAAGTACGTGTTGCATTTGTTGAAAATGAACCTGAGTACATTACCATTGATCCTGCTGGTGTTCCAGTAGCTGTCGCAGTAGATATAGGTGTAAAATGTGTTGGCGCCATTATTTGAACTGGTGAACCAGAAGTTGTTTCTGCTAAATATAGTTTTATTTCGTCGTTTTCTAACGGATTACTTGCTATTGTTTTTTTAGTAGCACTTATTTCGTAACCAATTGTTGTTGCTCCTGAGATAGTTGCTGAAATAGTAAAATCAAATACTGCTTCATCTGCTGTTTGTGCTATCCCTGCTGCATCTGACATAGGTAGTGCATTAGTAATACTAATTCCATCATCTTCTTCTGTATAAGTCATTGTAATAGTACCTGTACTGATTGTATTTTCTTGAGTACCAGTCCCTGCAAATGTAAATGCTGCAAATGACATACCCACTACACTCAACATAAATAGTCCTATTAGTAGTACTGTTAAAATATATTTCTTTTTATTTGTTTTCGGTTCCTCATTAACTACTTTCTTATCTTCACTCATTTTGTATCCTCCACTATAATAAGTTTATCATATTTTTATAAAAATGCAAGAAAAAAAGAATGTCGTTGACATCCTTTAATTATTATCTTGGTGGACTGTTAGAGATTCGAACTCTAGACCCACTGAT